>JASDTK010000303.1:0-9701 GCA_041891555.1 Oscillospiraceae bacterium | reverse complement strand
GGGCTATATAGGGCTCATGTATGTCCTTGACGAGGGCTATATTTCGAATGTCGCCGTTTCCCCCGTATACAGGCGGCGCGGAGTTGCGGACGCTCTCATTGAGGCGCTCATCGAACGTACAAAAGATACTCTTGCTTTCATGACGCTCGAGGTGCGCGAGAGCAATCACGCGGCAAAATACTTATATTCAAAGCACGGCTTTGAAACAGTCGGAAAACGCAAAAACTATTACGATAGGCCGAAAGAGGACGCGCTCCTCATGACCCTGTTTTTTAAGAAACAGTAAGAAAGAAGAATTTACACTATGCTGATGATGTCAATCGAGAGCACCTGCGACGAAACTGCCGTGGCGATAACCGAAAACGGCAGGAAGGTACTCACGGATCAAATATTTTCACAGGCCGATTTGCACGCCGTCTACGGCGGCGTAGTGCCCGAAATTGCCTCTCGCTCCCATGTCGAAGTTATATCGCAGCTTTCGGAACGTGCGCTGACCGTCGCGGGCGTCGGAAAAAGCGATTTGGGCGCTGTGGCGGTTTCCTACGCTCCCGGACTTATCGGTGCGGTGCTCGTCGGTGTAAACTTTGCGAAATCTGTCGCTTACGCACTCAATATCCCGCTTATTCCGGTGCACCACATCAAGGGGCACATCGCGGCAAACTACATTGCTTTTCCGGAGCTTGAGCCGCCGTTTCTCTGCCTTGCAATTTCAGGCGGAAACACCATGCTCGTCGACGTGCGCTCATACACCGATATGAAAATTATCGGCGCGACACGTGACGACGCGGCGGGCGAATGCTTTGACAAAACCGCGCGTGTGCTGGGACTGCCCTATCCGGGCGGAAAACACGTTGACGCGCTGTCGAAAACAGGCGACGACTCTAAATATGTCCTGCCGCGCTCTCATGTTGAGGGCAATCCCTACGACATGAGCTTTTCAGGACTTAAAACCGCCGTCGTGAATCTTGTCCACAACGCGGAGCAAAAGGGCGAAACGATTGACCGCGAGTCGCTCTGCGCCTCCTTCTCCCGTGCCGTGAGCGAAAGCCTTGTCCCGCGCACGAAGCAGCTTGCCAAAGAGCTCGGCTACAAGAAAATCGCCGTCGCGGGCGGCGTCGCAGCGAACTCCCGCATACGGGAGGATTTTCGCGCCGCCGCCGAAAAAGAGGGTGCGCAGCTCTTCGTGCCTCCGCTTTCCCTCTGCGGCGACAACGGAGCCATGATCGGCTGTCAGGGCTATTACGAATACCTCGACGGAGTCAGAGCCGGAAGCGATCTCAACGCCTACGCGAACATGGAGCTTTAATACGATGGATATGACTATGGAAATAATTACACATTCGGTTGATGAAACCGAGCTTGCCGGTCAGTCAATGGCAAAAGCGCTTACTGCCGGCACTGTCGTCGCGCTGTACGGCGACCTCGGCGCGGGCAAAACCGCTTTCGTGCGCGGCATGGCGCGTGGACTCGGCTCACGCGACCGCGTCACAAGTCCGACCTTTACAATCGTCAATGAATACGGCGGAACTCTCGAGCTTTTCCACTTCGATATGTACCGACTTAAAAGCTCCGATGAGCTTTTTGACATCGGCTGGGAGGACTATCTCGCCCGCGGCGGAGTCTGCGTCGTCGAATGGAGCGAAAATGTTTCCGACGCCTTTGACGGAACCGAGATTAAGGTCACAATAGACAAGCTTTCGGACACCGACAGAAAAATCACTGTTGAAACCCCCGAGGAGGAAAGATAATGCGAATATTAGGCTTTGAATCCAGCGCGAAATCTGCCTCCGTCGGGGTCTGTGACGAATCGGGACTTGTCTCGCAATATTTTCAGAATAGCGGGCTCACTCACAGCCGCACTCTGCTTCCTATGGCGGAGGATATGCTTAAAAACCTATCTCTGACCCTTGACGAAATTGACCTTATCGCCGTCGCGCAGGGCCCAGGGTCATTCACCGGCATACGTATCGGCGTCTCCGCCGTGAAAGGGCTCGCCTGGGCGGCTGACAAGCCCGTCTGCGGAGTTTCAACGCTGACTGCAATGGCTTACAACGCAATCGCGTTTCCAGAGGGCAGCCTTATCTGCTGCGTCATGGACGCGAAGCGCAGCCAGTTTTACAACGCGAATTTCGTAATAAAAGACGGAATTCCCGTCCGCCTTTGTGAGGATAGAGCAATCGGGACAGCCAAATTAGTGGAAGATATAGAAAATACAAATAATTCCGTCTTTGTTATTGGAGACGGAGCTTTGATGTGTTATAATGCGTTGGAAAATTTAAAGTTGGACGTTCATCTCGCGCCCGAACCTTTACGCTATCAGACCGCATGGGGCGTCTGCATGGCGGCAAAGGCGGAAAATCAGCAGTCCGTACATGAACTTCTGCCGGTATATCTGCGTCTGAGTCAGGCTGAGCGGGAGCGTCAGGAAAGAGTTTTCGGAAAATAGTTTATTATGAAGATTAAATAAAGGGAGATATTTTATGAGTAAAGTAACCGTTTTTGACCATCCGCTTATCCAGCATAAGCTTTCCATTATGCGCGAAAAAGATACAAGCGTTAAGGAGTTCCGTGAGCTCGTTTCCGAAATCGCGACACTCATGTGCTATGAGGCGACCCGCGACCTGCCCCTCGAGGAATTTGAAATCGAAACTCCGGTCGCAAGGGCGACGGTCAGACGCATCTCCGGCAAGAAGCTCGCAGTAGTTCCCATACTCCGCGCGGGTCTTGGTATGGTCGACGGAATGCTCACTCTAGTCCCCAACGCGAAGGTCGGTCACATAGGGCTTTACCGCGACCCCGAAACTCTGCTCCCCGTGAAGTATTACTGCAAGATGCCGAAAGACATTGCCGAGCGCGATGTTATCATAGTCGACCCGATGCTCGCAACCGGCGGAAGCGCAACAGCCGCCATCACCTTCCTCAAGGAATACGGCTGCAAGCACATAAAGCTCATGTCCATTATCGGTGCGCCCGAGGGCGTTAAAAAGGTTCAGGACGAGCACCCCGACGTTGATATCTTCGTCGCCGCCATGGACTCTCGCCTAAACGAGCACGGCTATATTGTCCCGGGTCTGGGTGACGCGGGCGATAGAATCTTCGGCACAAAATAACAAAAATAATCAGTTCAAGGCGCCGCCGGAAACGGCGGCGCCTTGTTACTTATCAAATCATACTGGAGGTATATGTACAATATGAAAGAGTTAAGCGGCGAACTTCGCACGGATAGAATTAAGGAGTGGCGGGCTTCCGGCAAAAAAGCGCTCGGCATCGTCTGCTGCCACGCGCCCTTTGAAATGCTGCATGCGGCGGGCGCTCTCCCCGTAAGGCTCCGTTCGACGGGCTGCAAAAACTGCGCTGACGGCGCGGCCTGTGTGGGTGAGGACGCCTGCGGCTTTTTGTCCTCGATACTCCAGTATCTCATCGACGGCACTTATGAGCTTGACGGACTTGTGACCTCAAACGGCTGCGGCGAATCTTCAAGCGTCATCACGAACTGGAAAATCATCACGACCCGCGAAAATAAGCCTCAGTTCCTTTATGAGGTCGTGGCCCCAAGAATGGTGAACTCAGCGTCGTACAGCTATTTCGGCAGCGAGCTTGACGAACTGCGCGAGGAGCTTGAGAAGCTCACCGGTAGTGAAATCACAAACGAAAAGCTCAAAAAAAGCGTCGACACCTATAATGAGGCACGGCGGCTCGTAAAGCAAATTTATGACCTGCACAAGGCTGAGCATCCTGTTATAAGCGGTGCCGAAACGCTCAATATCACGCTTGCGGCAACAACGATGCCGATTGAGGAATACATAGAATTACTTAAGGACGTACTCGCCGATGTAAAAACTCGGGAACCGATAACGAATTTCACGGCACGTGTCATGCTCGCCGGAAGTGCTCTCGATGACCCCGAATATGTCAAGGCAATCGAGGACTGCGGATTACTTGTCGTTGCCGACCTCAACAGCTTCGGGCTTAGATTCCTGCACGATGAGCTCCAATACGACGAAAACGACGTTGCGGGCTCAATTGCGAAATACTACCTCACCCGCTCCTCCTGCCCGCGTATGATGGACGGAAGCGACGATATACACGAATACATACTGGCGGCCGCGCAGGAATATAAGGTCGACGGCGTCATCATCGTCCGTATGCAGCACTGCGGCAAATGGGACGTTGAAACCTATGTTCTCGAAACTCTTTTCAAGGAGCAGGACATACCGAGTATTTCGCTTGAGCGTCAGGTGATTATGAGTCAGCAGGGCCAGCTTCAGCTCCGCGTCGAAGCGTTTAAGGAACTGCTGGAAAGTCGTAAAGAAGATTAGATAAAACAGAGAGCGGACGGGTTTCCCCGTCCGCTCTCTGTTTTAGAACAAATAGTGTACACACATGGCGACAAACACGCCTATGTAGGTGAGTGTCAGTACTGTCAGAAAGAACCATCCAAGTTTACGCCACGCCGTATCAATCATAATTGATAAAAGAGTGTAGAACATATACCAAGAAATTGCCAGCATCAGAAGACTCACAAGAATACATAAAATGGATTTCCTGTTTCCAGAAAAGATAAAAAAGGGTCCCTGTGAAGCTTCATGATAAGAACAATTTGAATTATTTTCAATGGAAAAGCGATTGCGAAAAGGACAATCCAAGAGATTTTCGCTCTTTTCTTCTTTTGTCCTATGCTCATGTTTCTGCGGAACACTTTTCATCACTCCAGAAAAGAATTTCGTTGATACGATGGGTTCTACTAATATTATACTCTCCACCAGACGCTTTCACCGCGGGAGGTTTCTTTGAACCCGCAGCGTTTGAGTATGTTCTGCGACGGCTGATTATCGAGCAGCGTCTCGGCAATGACGTTCTTAACCTTCGGCTGCCGCTTAGCCCAGTCGCACATGGCTTTTACGGCTTCTGTCATGTAACCGTTGTGCTCAAATTCCTTGCCGAGTCCGTAGCCGATTTCGACCTCGCCCTTTTCGTTGGGGCCTTTCTTGAAATCCGCGGAGCCGACAACGGTTCTGTCGCTCTTCCTAATTAAAAACCAGAAGCTGTGCCAATAATACTCCGCCGCGTTCTCCTCGGTCAGCTTTGCCTGTCCCTCGACGATGCGGAGAAAATCTCCCTCTAAAGCTTCGGCCTTATAAGTACAATTGAGCTCTTTTTCGAGTGCGGACAGGTCTCTGAGCCATAATCTCATTTGCCGTGCGTCAAGCGCTACGAGCTCCAATCTCTCTGTGTCCACTTTCACTTAATTAATTACTCCTTAAAATGCACATGGCTGTTGATGTGGTCAACGCAGAAGCAGTGATAGCCCTCGCATTTTGAGCAGAAGCGGAACTCGAGATTCGGAAAATCCTTGTCCGTTCTGCCACAGACCTCGCATTTGCGGGTATAGGGTTTTGCAGCCTGCTCGCGGTTGTATTTTTTCGCGGCATTTTTGAAATTAATTGTCTTCTGCCGCTGTTGCACGCGCGCAGGACGGACAAGGTCGAAAAGCCATCCTCCGCAGAACACGAAGTAGTTCAAAACCGCAATAAGGGGCAAAAGGTTAGCGGGGAACGATGTTGTTACCATCGCAAAAGCGAATAGCGCCGCGTCGACATAGGCAAGCCATTTGACTTTGACGGGTATAATAAAAAACAGCAGCACCCTTGTGTCCGGGAAAAGCGTCGCGAAAGCGAAGAACATCGAGAGGTTAATATACATGGCGTTCAAGCTGACGTCATGCCCTGTAATAAGCCAAATGATCGTGCCGTAAAGGATATTGAAAACCATACCGCACAGATAATAAATCAGGAACTTTCCCGCACCCCAGTGATGCTCGAGCGTGGAGCCTATCCAATAATAGAAATACAGCGCAAGCGCAAGCCAGAGCGGCGAAGTGGTGGTCGGCACAAAAATAAAAGTGACAAGCTTCCAGACCTCGCCCTTGGTAAAAATCATCTCCGCGCTGAACGAAACAAGCTCAAGTAGCTTCCCGGATCTGTCCATCATGCTGAAAATCCAGACCAGCACGTTGCCGCTTATAATATATATCATCAAATTCCTGATTCCGAAGCGCGGATGAGTCAGGCAGTAGCGGTCAATGCGCCGCATGATACTTTTCATATATGGTCCCTCCGATTGGAATAAATTGCGTAATCAGTGATAAAATGATACCCTTTTTTGAGCGGAGTGTCTATGATATTTTTGTAAATTCGGACGCTTGTAAACAAAAAACACGGTTTCTTAAAAATATTCACTTTAAGTTCTTCAAAATATGTGCTATTATAGCTTAGATTTATATGCGCCAAAAGGTCAAAAAATTCGTTTTTCAGCCTTATTATTAATGTATATCAAAAAAATTAATCAAAAATACTATATTACCGCAGAATTTTAATGTTCACGGCATCGAAAAAAGAGAGGTTCATTACAATGCAAAAACAACAGAAAAACAGGGTTTTTACTTCGGAATCAGTCACCGAGGGTCATCCCGACAAAATGTGCGATCAGATAGCGGACGCTGTTCTGGACACTATAATTGAAAAAGACAAAAAGGCACGCGTTGCCTGTGAATGCATCACGACGACCGGCATGGTCACGGTATTCGGCGAAATCACCACCGACTGCTATGTCGATATCCCCTCCATAGTCCGTAAAACCGTCGATGAAATCGGCTACAACAGCCCCGAATACGGTTTTGACAGCAAGACCTGCGCAGTACTCACCTCTATCGACGAGCAAAGCTCTGATATAGCGATGGGCGTTGACAAGGCCTATGAGGCCAAAGAGGGCGAAGCGGATTATGACGCGGACACGGGTGCAGGCGATCAGGGTATGATGTTCGGCTATGCCTGTGACGAAACTAAGGAGCTTATGCCCGCGCCGATATCGCTCTCCCACAAGCTTGCCCGCCGTCTTGCCGAGGTTCGCAAGTCAGGCGAGCTTGGATGGCTTCGTCCGGACGGCAAAACTCAGGTCTCCGTCCAGTACGACCAGAACGGCTGCGTTGAGCGCATCCCCGCAATTGTCGTTTCAACTCAGCACAGCGCGGACGTCGATATCAACACTCTGCGCGAGGCAATAATGGAGACCGTAATCAAGCCCATTATTCCTGCAAGGCTCATCGACAAGGATACAAAATACTTCATTAACCCCACGGGACGCTTTGTTATCGGCGGGCCCGTCGGCGATTCCGGACTTACAGGGCGCAAAATCATTGTTGACACCTACGGCGGCTATGCCAGCCACGGCGGCGGCTGCTTTTCCGGAAAGGACCCCACAAAGGTCGACAGAAGCGCAGCCTACATGGCGCGTTACGTTGCGAAAAACATCGTCGCGGCAGGGCTTGCAAAGCGCTGCCAGATCGAGATTGCCTACGCGATAGGCGTTGCTCGTCCCGTTTCCGTCTTTGTCGACACTCAGGGCACTGGCATTGTGTCGGATGAACGCCTTTCCGAAATCATCCATGAATGCTTTGATCTGCGTCCAGCGAGAATAATCAAAAAGCTCGACCTGCTCCGCCCGATTTACCGTCAGACCGCGGCCTACGGTCACTTCGGCAGGTCGGACATTGACCTGCCGTGGGAGCACACCGACATGGTGGCCGAGCTCAAAGCGCACGTGAAATAACCCCCGCTCTTTTTAGGTAATAAATTAAACATGGAGACATTTAATGGATTTTGAAAACGACCGTGAGGACATAATCGAGGGGCGCAATGCCGTCATCGAGGCGCTTCGCGCGGGACGCACCATAGACAAGATATTCATACAAAAGGGCGAAACCGACAAAACTCTCGGCCACATAGCCTCAAAGGCTCGTGATGCCGGTATTGTCGTTGTCGACGCGGACAGGCGCAAGCTGGACTCCATGAGTCAGACTCATGCTCATCAGGGCGTTATTGCCCTTGCCGCCGTGCGCGAATACTGCACCGTTTCTGACATACTCGCGATTGCGGCGAGCAAGGGCGAGGCTCCGTTTGTCGTCGTATGCGACGAGCTGAGCGACCCGCATAATCTCGGCGCGGTCATCAGAACGAGCGAGGCCGCCGGAGTTCACGGCATCATCATCCCCAAGCGCCGCAGTGCAGGGCTTACCTCCATTGTGGATAAAACCAGCGCTGGTGCCGCTGAGCATATGGCTGTGGCCAGGGTCGCAAATCTCACTGCCGCAATAAAAGAGCTGAAGGACGCAGGCGTCTGGATTTATGGTACGGCGGCGGAGGGCGAAAGCCCCCTATGGAAGACCGATCTCAAGGGTCCTATCTGCCTCGTTATAGGCTCCGAGGGAGAGGGAATCGGCAGACTCATTCGCGAAAACTGCGATTTTCTCGTCAGCATACCAATGAAAGGCAAAGTTTCCTCTCTGAACGCAAGCGCCGCCGCGGCTGTCCTCATCTACGAGGTTCTCCGTCAGCGCGGCACATAAGTAAGCGGCTTTGCCACAATCAATTTGATGATTGCCGAAAGCGACGACTGCTTTAAGCGGAAATCATCTGTCAGGGTGCGTTATGGATAAAAACAATGAAAACAACTTAAATACTGACGACTTAGAGCTTTTATCCGTTGATTCTATCCTCGCGGATTTCAAGGCGGAGGAGCGAATTGTGGAAGCTTCGCGCGACGGCATGTACGCAAGGTCGCGGCCTATCTCCATGGAAAAAGAGGATCAGGCAATTGCTGAAGCTAAGCTCAGCAGTGCCGAGGAGCCCAATATACCGGAGGGCGACACGGTCTTTGCTGGGAACAGGCGTTCGGAGGATGCTGTGGCAGTTGACGAAGATACTTTACCTCCGTCCCAAATTAAGCGCGCAAGACATATTCCCCAAAATCCGGACGATACCGTGATTTTCGAAAAACGTCAGGCAAATGAAGACACACCGATTTGGAGCGAAGCTTCAGACGGTGAGCAAAGAGGAGCGCGATACGCTCCGTCAGGGGACTATTCGCAGGACGAGGAGTCCGGGGACGGCTACGGAAGAGAAACTGGCTTTAAGGAAAAAGTTATTAATCCGCTGATCGGACTTGCCGCCTCTTCGGGCGCGAAGCGCGAGGAAAGACGCAGAGCGGAAAAAGCTCGCGCCGAGAAAGAGGCAAAGCAGCAGCTTCCGGAGATGAGTCCCGAAAAGGCCGCCAGACTATATATGGACCAGGCGCTTTCGATGCGGCTTCGCTGTCTTTTCGCATCCTTTCTCAGTATAGTACTCATTTGGCTGAGCTACGGCCTGCCCGCAATGGGGCTTTTAGGCAACAACCTGCTTTTACGCACTATGGTTTGTCTCATACTCGAGCTCATAGTCATACTGATTGGCCTCGATTCCTTTACAAACGGACTTACGTCGCTCTTCAAGAAGGACTCGGGCCCCGAATCCCTGATAGCGGTGTCCTGCCTTATATCAACCATTGACGCCGCATACATTCTTTTTACGAAAAACACTGACGACGGGCTTCCCTTCTGCGCGGTATCGGCACTGTCTCTGACCTTCGCGCTCTGGGGCTCTTATCTTGAGTGCAAGGGCTTTGCCGTCAGCTTCCGTACTGCTGCAATTCCGAAAACACCCTTTGTCATACTTTCGGAGGACGGCAGCGAGGAACTTGGGCGCGTGCTGGTAAAGGTTCAGCGTCCTGTAACCGGCTTTGTGCGAAAAAGCGAGGACGCGGATATTTTTGAAAATGGCTATTCGCTCTTTAGTCCGCTGTTTATCATCTTCGCTTTTGTACTAAGC
>JASDTK010000302.1:8502-9756 GCA_041891555.1 Oscillospiraceae bacterium | reverse complement strand
GAAAGGAGAAATAATAAAAACCACCCCCTTCGAGATGGTTTTTATTATACGTGAAAAGCTTCTGTGTACTTCCTCAAGAGCAAAAACAATCCCCGATAACGGTGCATTAAAAGCCGCCGAAAGTCCCGCTGCGGCACCGCCTGTAATTAAATAGTTTTCTTCGAGCTTATTTTTACTGATTTTTTTGGCTATAAATTGACTTCCCGAAGCACCGATCTGAATAGATGGCCCCTCGCGCCCCAGAGATACACCAAAAAAAGAGGTAAGGAGGCCTGCGACATACCGCACCGTTATAATTGAAAACCATTTCATTTTTAAACCAAACAGCAATTGTCCCTCGACCTGCGGGATACCGCTGCCGGCAGCCATTGGCTCCCATTTTACAATTACCGAGATGATAAGGCCAACAAATATCGCCGCGATAACCCACGGGATAATTAGTACCGGATGCAGCTTCATATACGAGAACGCCCGTGTAGCCGATTCGTATCCGTACTCAATGCCTAAACGATATAGTACAACTAAAAGGCCTGCGACCACTCCTATAAGCATACCTTTAATAGCTACACTCAGCTTCAGACTGGACAAGCCCCTATTTATATCAGCCTTTTCCAATGGAATCCCCCCGAAATTTACCCTAATTACAACATTGCGGTAATATTCTGTATATCATTCAGACCCGGGCCAACGTTTCGCGATATGTCTTATCCTATTAACGGGGGCCTATTATTCAACCTTTTTATAATAGTGCCATAATTTATAAAGTGCAAGCAATAGTGAAAATTCTGGAGTATCAGAAAAAAATATGCTTCAAGAATGAGTGTGCTTTGGCTACATTACTTAAACTCTATGTTGAAATGCGGGTGGAAGAGCGATATAATTAAATAGCTGAAAAACGGTTTCGATTATTGCTTCGGAGGTACCTGAGCATGAGCATGGCGGACGAGATATTTATAAATAACTGCAGAGACATTCTGCAAAATGGTGTCTGGGATACCGATAGAGAGGTTCGTCCCCGCTGGGAAGACGGCTCGCCCGCACATACCGTGAAGAAATTCGGAATAGTGAACCGCTACGATCTGTCAAAGGAATTTCCGATACTCACACTCAGGCGCACATTTTTGAAATCCGCTGTTGACGAGCTGCTCTGGATTTGGCAGGCGAAATCAAATAACGTAAACGAGCTGCGCACAAGGGTCTGGGATCAGTGGGCGGACGAAAACGGCAGCATTGGCAAGGCCTACGGCTATCAGC
>JASDTK010000302.1:4712-8492 GCA_041891555.1 Oscillospiraceae bacterium | reverse complement strand
GCTAGGCATCAAGCACCGCTATCCTGAGGGTGAGATGGATCAGGTGGACAGGGTACTGTGGGATTTAAAGCACAATCCGGCCAGCCGCAGGATTATGACGAACATTTATAATTTTGCGGACCTTTCCGAAATGGCGCTCTATCCCTGCGCCTATTCGATGACCTTCAATGTTTCGGGAAACACTTTGAACAGCATATTAAACCAGCGTTCGCAGGATATGCTTGCCGCGAATAACTGGAATGTCTGCCAGTACGCAGTACTGACCCATATATTTGCACAGGTGTCGGGACTGAAGGTGGGCGAGATGCTTCATGTCATTGCAGACGCGCATATTTATGACCGCCATATTCCGCTTATCGAGAAAATGCTTGCATCAGAACCGAAACAAGCTCCGAAGTTCAAGCTTGATGAGAGCATAAGCGACTTCTACAAATTCACGCGCGACAGCTTTTCAATCGAGGGCTACGAATACAGCGAATTCGGCGATAAAATTCCGGTCGCGGTTTAAATCTGAAATACAAAGCATTCAAAGGCACACTGGAGGACCTTATGTACGCAATAGTCGCAGTCAGTAAGAATTGGGGTATAGGCAAGGAAAACGCCCTGCTCTTCTCAATCCCCGAGGACATGAAATATTTTCGTGAGAAAACGGCGGGAAAGACGATAATTATGGGTAGAAACACTCTCGAATCCTTCCCAAACGGGGCTCCGCTCAAAAACAGAAGAAACATTATTATTTCAACAAACGAGGAATATAAGGTTGAGGGCGCAGAAATCGTCCATTCGCCCGCGCAGGCTCTGGAGCTTATATCGGACACGCCGGAGGACGGGGTCTACGTCGTCGGCGGCAGCGAGGTCTACAGAGCCATGCTCCCGTTCTGTGAGAAGGCTTTTGTAACGAAAGTCAGGAAGGGCGCGGAGGCCGACAGGTTTTTTCCGGATCTCGACAGCTTGCCAGACTGGAAGCTCATTGAGGAGAGTGAGGAAAAAGAGCACGAGGGACTCAAATATCGCTTTTGCGTATACGAGAGGATATAGGCGCTGCACGACTTTGACGGAAAATGCGCTTTGGCATCCCGAAAAGATGATTTAAACTGCCTATTGACAATCGGACGAAAAATCGGTATATTTAGCCCATACTTTCATAGTCATATAATGAAATACATAAAAGACGTTGAAGGGGACGGGGAAAAGCGCCCGCAGTTTTAAGAGAGCCGTAGTATGGTGCAATACGGCAGCTGTTGCTGATTCCAAATCACCCCCAAGTTGTTTGCCGAACTAAAAGTAAGCAATACCGGGTCTTCCCGTTACAGAAGCGGACGCTGTCTGGCGTCTATGAGCGGCCCCATTTTTAGGGGCAACAAGAGTGGTACCGCGGATTTACCTCCGTCTCTTATTTTAGAGACGGAGTTTTTGTTATTTAGGGATTTTTTGAAAAAGGAATGAGAAGATGCTGACACTCGACAAAGTTTATCACGCCGCGTTTACAATGAAGAATGTTATCCGAAAAACTGACCTCATATTTGCGCCCAATATTCCGTCGGCGGGCGAGGTCTACCTGAAGACCGAAAACCTGCAGGTTACGGGCTCTTTCAAGGTGCGAGGGGCTTATTATAAAATCAGTCAGCTTTCGGCTGAGGAGAAAGCGCACGGAGTCATAGCCTGCAGCGCGGGCAACCACGCTCAGGGCGTCGCGCGCGCCGCGTCAATGGAGGGTATTTCCTCAAAAATTTGCTTGCCGGACTCGGCCCCTATCAGCAAAATCGAAGCGACAAAGAGTTACGGCGCGGAGGTCGTTCTGGTAAACGGCGTCTATGACGATGCCTACAAAAAAGCGCGCGAGCTTGAAAAGAGTGAGGGGCGCGTGTTTATACATCCCTTTGACGACGAGGATGTAATTGCGGGGCAGGGCACTATCGGGCTCGAGCTTCTGGAGCAGCTTCCCGATTTGGACGCTGTCATAGTACCCATCGGCGGCGGCGGACTCATTTCGGGTGTTGCCTATGCTGTTAAATCACTGAACCCCAAATGCAAGGTCTACGGTGTGCAGGTTTCCGGTGCAGCTTCGATGGCAAATTCCATGTGCTGTGGAAAGATTGAAGAGCTGCCGGGAGTCGCCACGTTTGCTGACGGTATTGCTGTCAAGCGCCCGGGGGACTTAACATTTGAGCTTGTTTCAAAATATGTCGATGAGGTCGTGACGGTGACGGACGACGAGGTCGCAACTGCGGTGCTTGCGCTCATAGAGCAGCAGAAGCTGATTGCCGAGGGAGCCGGCGCAGTTGCAGTCGCTGCGGCTATGTTCGACAAGGTGGACATCAAGGGCAAAAAGGCCGTCTGCCTTGTCAGTGGCGGAAATATTGACGTAAATATCCTGAGCCGCGTAATAACCCGAGGGCTTCTGCGAGCGGGACGCTTTGCAAATCTCTGCGTAGCGCTTACCGACAAGCCGGGGCAGCTCGAGCTGGTTTCGAAGATAATCGCGGAGCAGGGCGGAAATGTCGTATCTGTTCACTATAACAGGAGCGAGGAGAACATGGCCATAAATTCCTGTTTCCTTACACTACAGCTTGAAACTCGCGACAACGCGCAGGTTGAAGCAATAAGGAGCGCGTTAAGGGCGCAGGGCTTTGAAATAGTGCCGCAGCACGCATAAAAAACAAAACCCACGGAATAAATGTTCCGTGGGTTTTCTGTTATCTAACTTGTTTTTTCGCCGAGATGGGAGAGAACATTTGTGAAATAAGAGGGCAGCTCGCTCGTCACCTCGCAGAGCTCGTTTGTGCGGGGATGGATGAAGCGCAGAGTCCTCGCGTGAAGACACTGGCCCTCAAGTCCTTTTTCCTTGCCCTTTCTGCCGTAGACTTCGTCTCCGAGCAAGGGATGACCTATATGAGCCATGTGCACCCTTATCTGGTGAGTGCGGCCTGTCTCAAGCTGGCATCTTATGTGTGTATAGCCGTTATAACGCGCGATGACCTCATAGTGCGTGACGGCGTTTCTGGAGTTTTTATCCGTGACAGCCATGCGCTTTCTGTCCGTAGGGTGACGGCCTATCGGCGCGTCTATCGTGCCTTCATCGTCCTTTATTCTGCCGATAACCACGGCTTCATAGGTGCGGGAAAGACTGTGGTCGGCAAGCTGTGCAGAAAGGAAGCGATGCGCGTAATCGTTCTTTGCAACGATAATAAGCCCGGAGGTGTCCATATCGATCCTGTGAACGATTCCCGGACGCTTTTCACCTCCTATGCCCGAAAGACTGTCCCCGCAGTGCCAGAGAAGGGCATTTACGAGTGTTCCGCCCGCATGGCCTGGAGCAGGGTGGACTACCATTCCGCGGGGCTTGTTTACAACGATAAGGTCATCGTCTTCAAAAGCAATATCAAGAGGGAGATTTTCGGCCAAGATGTCAGTTTCCTCGGCCTCCGGCACCTCTATTACGAACACCTCACCGGCTGAAACGCGGTGATTTTTTTTTATTGGGGCGTAGCGCAGAGTCACGGCGCCTTCCGCTATAAGCCGAGCCGCCTGAGAACGGGTCATATCGTCTATTTCTTGCGCAAGGAGAGCGTCGATACGCTCGCCGCTCTCCAGTGCTTTTATCGTATAGGTGTTTGTCATTAATCCTTAAACTCCGCGATTATATCCTCAATGTTGAAATCGTCGTCTTTCTTTGCGGGCTTCGGCATCTCTTTGACAGGCGTTTCCTGAGTTTTCTCAATCGGCTTGGATTTTACCCCGGGTTTAAACACTGGCTTGGATTCCGGAGCGGGCTGCTGT
>JASDTK010000302.1:0-4702 GCA_041891555.1 Oscillospiraceae bacterium | reverse complement strand
CCTTTTCAGAGACAAATTCCTCGGGCATGTTCCAGTCGGTTATTACATCCTCGGAATTTCGGGAAATCGAGGCTTCTGCGGTCTTGGCGGCTATCTCTGCTTCGATGTTTCTGCGCCCTTCGACTGTGGGCTTCTTGAGCTGAGTGATATAGTCCGCTCTGACGGGACGCTCGGCCGGCATGGCACGAGAAGGAGCTCTGACGGGCGCAGGAGTTTTTTCCGGCTCCTTGTGGAAGATAAGGTAGATGCAGAATATGAGTCCGCATATTGTGATGAAAATATCTGAAACATTGAAAATCGCGAAATCTCCGCCGAAAATTTTGAACTGGAACTGGAACATATCCACTACATAGCCGTAGAGGGTGCGGTCGATGCAATTGCCGAGACCGCCTGCGACGACCATAACGAGCATCCATCGGCCTAGCTTACCCTTGATGATGTTTCTGGACAAAAGGATTATAACAGCGATTGCGACAACAAGTGTCAGCGCAACAAAGAACCAGCGACCACCCTCCAGAAAGCTGAAGGCCGCGCCCTTATTGTGCACATTTGTGAGCTGTATAAGACCGGGAATGAAGGGCGAGGCCGCGCCTTCGGTAAGGTGAACATTAGTCCAGTACTTTGTTGCCTGATCGAGTATTAGGATGATTACCGCAACGATTGCATAGAGCATAGCAGGTACCTCCTGTGAGTTGTTTTGACGCCGCGTACAAATCCGGGCGGCGCTTTCTGTTCGTGCAGAAGCTTAATTCGTCCCTAGTCGGAAACAGCCGCGGTGCAGCGGGGACAAAGCTCGGGATGCTCATGATTTTCTCCGACGTGCTCGTTGTGCATCCAGCAGCGTATGCATTTCGGTGCCGTACAGGGCTCGATTCCGGTCGTCACGCCCTTGAACTCGTCACCATCATAGCCCTCACCCGTACCGTAAACGACTTGGGTTTCGGAGACGATAAACAGCATAGATAACGGCATTCCGGCAATTTTTGAAAATTCAGCTCTGGCGGCATCCGAAACGTAAAGCGTCACCCTCGCCTCAAGAGGCTTGCCGATGATTTTTTCGCTGCGTGCAAGCTCGAGAGCCTTGTTTACGTCATCGCGCAGGGCGATTATGAGGTCAAAGCGCTCCTCCGTGGCGGAATCGAAAGCGTATTCGGGACTAGCCTTCGGCATGTCATTGAGCATTACGTGTTCGGGATTCGCGCTTTTATCATGCTTCATGGAAAGCCAGATTTCATTTGAAGTGAAAGCGAGAATCGGCGCGATAAGACGAACCATCGCGTCAAGTATCCCGTACATTGCGGACTGAGCGCTCCGTCGCAGGAGACTGTCGCGCTTTTCGCAGTAGAGCCTGTCCTTAATTATATCCAGATAGAAGTTTGACATATCCACGACACAGAATTTATGCACTGCGTGGATGACGTTATAGAATTCATAGTTCTCGTAGGAGCTCAGGCACTTTTCAACAAGGCTGTTCGTGCGCGCGAGCGCCCATTTGTCCAGCTCCTCCATGTCCGCGAAAGCAACGCGTGCGTCGGGATCAAAACCGTCAAGGTTGCCGAGCATAAAGCGTGCAGTGTTGCGGATTTTGAGGTAGGTGTCCGAAAGCTGCTTGAAAATTCCTTCGGAGCAGCGCATATCAACGCGGTAGTCGGCGGAGGATGCCCACAGACGCATGAGATCCGCGCCGTATTTAGGAATCAAATCATCCGGCAGTATGCTGTTGCCGAGGCTCTTGTGCATCGCCTTGCCCTCGCCGTCGACAGTCCAGCCGTGAGTGAGAACAGCCTTGTAGGGAGCGGTGCCCTTTGTCGCGACCGCCGTGAGCAGAGAGGACTGGAACCAGCCGCGATACTGATCCGCACCCTCAAGGTAGAGGTCCGCGGGCCAGTCGGAGGGGTTGTCATGCTCGAGCGAAGCATAGTGCGTGGAGCCGGAATCAAACCAGCCGTCCAGAGTGTCCGTACCCTTGGTGAAGTGATGTCCGCCGCACTTGGGGCAGACAAAGCCTTCGGGCAGGAAATCTACGGTCTCCGTCGAGAACCAAGCGTTTGAGCCCTTCTCGCCGAACACCTTCGATATTTTTGCAATAGTTTCGGGGGTACAGATGGGCTCACCGCAGTCCTCACAGTAAAGAACGGGTATCGGCAGACCCCACTGGCGCTGACGGGAAATGCACCAGTCCGCGCGCTCACGTATCATCGAGACCATGCGGTCGTGACCCCAGTCGGGCAGCCAGGTGACTCCGTCACAGGTTTTGACGGCCTCGTCCTTGAAAGCGTCCACGGAACAGAACCACTGATCCGTCGCGCGGTAGATGACGGGGTTTTTGCAGCGCCAGCAGTGAGGATAGGGATGACTTATCGTCTGGGAGGCTAAAAGTGCGCCGCAGTCCGATAAATCCTGCCAGATCGCGTCGTTAGCCTTCGAGTAGAACATGCCCTCATATTTACCGGATTCGGAGGTCATTACACCGCGGTCATCCACGGGTACGACGATGCCAATCTTCGCCTTACCGCTGTAATCGTATTTCTGGCAGATCATGTAGTCTTCCATGCCGTGTCCGGGAGCGGTGTGTACGCAGCCAGTACCGGCGTCCAGCGTGACATGCTCGCCGTTAATTACGAGACTCTCACGTTCATAGAGCGGATGCTTGGCGCGCATGAGCTCAAACTCGGAGCCCTTCATTTCGTGAAGTATTTCAAAGCTCTCGATGCCGGCGGCCTTCGCGACGTTTCCCAGAAGCTCCTTAGCGAGGACATAGACCTCGCCGTTCGGCGCCTTTGCCAGAACATAGTCTAGCCCTGCGTTGAGGCAGATTGCGAGGTTTCCCGGAATAGTCCATGTCGTTGTCGTCCAGATAACGAAATATGTTTTGTTGAGGTCTGTGAACTTAGAGAGCTTACCGAGGTCGTCGGTTACCCTGAATTTTACATAAATAGACTTGCAGCTGTCGTCGGCGTACTCAATTTCCGCCTCGGCCAGCGCTGTCTCGTCGTGGCTGCACCAGTAAACGGGCTTTTTCCCGCGATAAATGTAGCCTCTCTCGAACATCTTGCCGAAGACCTTGACCTCTTCCGCTTCAAAGGCGGGGTCCATTGTAAGGTAGGGAGAGTCCCATTCGCCCATGACGCCGAGCCGCTTAAACTGCTCGCGCTGTATATCGACGAATTTCGCGGCAAAATCACGGCAGGCGTCGCGGAACTCAGGGATGGACATCTTTTTTCTGTCCAGCTTGTTCTGCTTAATTATTGCGCTTTCAATGGGCATGCCGTGGTTGTCCCAGCCGGGAACATACGGAGCCTGAAATCCCGACATATTTTTGTAGCGGACAATGAAATCCTTGAGGCACTTGTTCATTGCGGTGCCCATATGGATGTATCCGTTGGAAAACGGAGGCCCGTCGTGAAGGATAAAGCGCGGCTTACCCTCGTTGCGGACTATCATTTTGTGGTATATATCCTGTTCATACCAGCTCTTGAGCATATCCGGCTCGCGCGTATTTAGGGACGCGCGCATCGGGAACTCGGTCTGAGGAAGATTGACTGTTTTGTTGTAATCCTGTGGCATTTGGTGTTGGCTCCAATCTGAAAGAAGAAAAATATATATAATAGCCGCGGGACGCGGCACAGCACTGTAGCGTATTATGCCCCGCCCCGACGATATTCAGTGCGTCAAACCGCAACGAATGTTATTCCGGATGAATGCAAGAGCCGCCCGTTTGTGAGCGGTCTGCAGACGTTATCAATGTGCTTTATTTACCGAAGCGGAGATTATCAAAGGAGAACTGGCTCCCCTGCGCCGCGGTGCCCGCAAACTGGCGGGTTGGCTCCTCGGAGCTGCTCACGGGAGTTTCTGCCCTGCCGGTTACAACCCTGCGTATCTCCTCATCCGCAACGCCGGAATCCGAAAGCCGCTCCACAGAGCTTTCGATGCTGCGGACAGTTTCCTCGACGCTCTCCGCGGCTGTCGCGGGACGGGAAATTTCCTCAAGCTTCAAGCTCTTGAGGTTATCAAGAAAGTCGAGCTGCTTTGAGCAGACGGTGCGCATATTTTCTATGTACTTTGTGCTCTCGCGCTTGGCTTCAAGGAGAAGGTTCTCCTCGGAGGTGCGCTGATTATAGGCGTCGCGCGTAATTCGCTCCGCTTCTGCGCGGGCGTTGGAAAGCGTCTCCTCAGCCTTTCTGCGGGCGTCCTCCTCAATCTGCATGCTCAGCTTCTGAGCGGAGAGCAGGGTAAGACGCATCGAGTCCTCCGTGGCTCTGTATTCCTCGATTTTTTCCACGAGAACCTTCATCTTGCTTTTAAGAACCATGTTTTCTTTTGCGACAGCCGCATAGTCGTTAGCGGCCTCGTCCAGAAAATCATCCACGGCACCCATGTCGTAGCCGCCGAAAATCGCTTTTTCAAAGGTTTTTTCTCTAAAATTTTGAGGTGTCAGCATATCAAAATCCCTTTCTGCATTGCGAAGCGCAATAATCTAAAACGGTTGCCGAGCTGAGTTTTAACCGATATAAATACACGGAACAAAATCTGAAGCCGAAAAGCCAGAGGCTTTTTCTAGCGTTCCGTATTTTACTGAGAAAAACCTACATGTAAAGGCTGGTATTTTCGATCTCATCAATAAGATCGCCCATTACATCTACGTTATAGGGGGTTATGATGTAGGTGTTTGAGTCTTATTTATTTATCTTAGGGTATAGTG
>JASDTK010000301.1:5010-9785 GCA_041891555.1 Oscillospiraceae bacterium | reverse complement strand
CCCGTCGAGTGCGTAGGCAACTCCACTTAAAAAGTCAATAAGGCGGCGGGCGGTATCCTTTGAGGTCTGCTCAAGGTTCATCACGACGCAGCGCCTTTCGCGAAGATGGTCGGCAATCTCTGCCGCTGTTTCAAAGCGCTCGGGTTTTACGAGAACCACCTGTGATGAAGGTGCTCCTCCAAGATTCACTACCTTGTCCCTTCTTGCGGGAGTAACCGGATGCGTGTCAAAGTCCGAAAAAGGATTGCGGCGTTCAGCGGGAGCTGCGTACCTTTTCTGGCTGTCCGCTGCGGGAACCCGCGTTTCAGCTGGAGCTTCGGGATACTCTTCGCCGAAATCGTCATATTCATCGCCACTATAGGGACGAGTGAGCTTTTTAAGCTCGTCAAAAAGACCCATAGTATAAAACCTTTCTTTCACGGTTCCGAGCGTGGGAAAGACATCAGGCGCTTACGTGCATCAGCGTCAGATACTGCGGCCGATATATCCCGTGAAAATGAAATTTATAGTAATCAAGATGGATTCAGGGGCGGCTACACCTAATCGGCTTTTTGAGGGTATACTCGGGCACCAAAAATCGCAGAGCCTACCCGCACCATGTTAGAGCCCTCAACGATGGCATCCTCAAAATCTCCGCTCATGCCCATTGATAAAAAATCCATGCTGATATTATCGTATTTTTTTAATGAATTGTCAATAAAAAGCTGACGCATGCGGGCAAAATAGGACCTCAACTCGGCTCCTGAGTCCGAAATGGGGGGAACTGCCATAAGACCCCTGATAAAAACGGAGGAGAAGTTCTCCGCTTTTTCCAATATATCCGAAAGCTCTGCTTCATCAATGCCGGATTTCGATGCCTCGCCGCCGATATTGATCTCGATAAGAACGCCCTGTGTTATTCCCAGAGACTTGGCACGGCTGTCGATGGCTTCGAGCAGCTCGAGAGAATCAACGGACTGTATAAGGTCGCATACACCCACAAGCTGCTTTACCTTGTTTTTTTGAAGATGCCCGATGAAATGAAGCTTCGAGCCCTTGTAGGCACCCTGAGCGTTTTTTAGGGAGAGCTCCTGTACCCTGTTTTCTCCGCAGACACTTATACCGGCTTTGACAGCCTCCTGTACAGCCTCGGCGGAGTTCGTTTTTGTAGCCGCGACGAGGGTGATCTCCTCGGAAGACCTTCCGGCAGCTCGGGCCGCCTTTTCAATGCGCTCTTTTACAGACATGACGTTTTCTGAAATTCCCAATTGACTCATCACCTTTTGCTAATCCTTGAGCACCTTACCGTCAGACAGATTCTTTGTGGTAAGGATGATATCATTGCCCTCCCTCAGGGCTGCCGCGTCCTGCGATACCTCGGCAAGAAAATAATCGTCCGTTTCCCAGACAATGCTGATATACTTCTTTTCGGCCTGCATTCCTGTCAGTGTGTATACATATGAGCCCTTCTCGTCCGACAAAACAGCCTGTTTTGGCACTCTCAGCCCTTCTCGGGCATCAAAAACAATTTCCGCCGATGCCCGCCTTACAAAGAGCAGCTCCGAAGTCGCTTCGGTACACCTGAAGACCACCACGCACTCGTTACTTTCGGGAGAGCTTATCGACATGACTTTGGCTGTGAGCGGATACGAGCAGTAGCGGCCGAAGTCCAGCGTGGCCGACTTGCCGACTTTTAATCTGTCCGCGTCCTCCTTTTTCACCTCGGCGGCAAAATACCATTCAAAGGCGGAGGCGATTTTTCCGCGGACGTCGGAGGATAAATCCTGCGGCGAAGCCTCAAGCGATGTGAGCTTCGTAACCGTTAGTCCGGTAAGCATGTCCGGAGTAATGTACTCATAGCCGTCCGGCGAGGCGGAAAAAAGTCCCGGGGCGCTCGCAGTTATTGCGGAGGTGTCAGCAAGAGCGCTTTGTTTGAGGCTGCTGAGCTCCGTAGTAACAAGGCTTAGGTCAACATCAGTTGCGTTAATCGAGGCGCTGGAGATAACCAGAGAACTGAGGCTGACGGACGCCGAGGCGAGGCTTTCAGTGTCGTGCCTCGCGGCGGAAGCGGCAACGCTTAAAAGGGCGTTTCTGATTGAGCTGTCTCTGTCGGCGAGGCTTTCAGCAGAACTTTCTCCCGAAAGTACCGAGCTGATATACTGCTTCTTCAGCTCCAGCTCGCGTATCTTGGCCGCGCGGGCGAGAGATTCTTCTCCCGAATATATGACGGCTATGGTTTCACCGACCGAAAGCTCCTTGCCGTTTTCGGCAACCACGCTGAGATATTTCTCGTTGCTTTGAATCAGGCTTTCCTGCCTGATGACAATACCGCTGGCGACAGCATTATCAGATAGCGACACAAAGACTGCTGGAGCGGTTCTGATATTTTCCGATGAACTTCGAACTATATAGACGCCAAGATACGCAAGAAGAGCCCCGAAAAGAAGGAGCGATATAATTTTTGTCAAAGTGTCCGTTCGTTTCATTAGTGCGGCTCCTCAGCTAACTTGTAAATACGGGTTTCGCTTCATGAAAATATCCAAAGGGAGACCCTTTGGATATTTACGGTATATCATCCCGCTATGAAACGGGAGTTTCTGAATTACTAGTTTTCTATGTATGCTCCTTGTCATCAATGGCTCTCGGTTCCCTGAGATCCACCGAATTCGAGGGTACAATGGTTGAAATGGCATGCTTGTAAATCATCTGCTGCTTTCCGTCGGTTTCAAGGATGACTACAAAGCTGTCAAAGCTCTTTACAATGCCCTTCAACTGAAAACCGTTCATCAGAAAAAAAGTTACCGTCTGCTTTTCCCGCCGGATCTGATTAAGCAATGTGTCCTGAATGTTCTGTGTCTTTTGCATTTTAGCCAACTCCCCTTCGGAGCGGGTAAAAATCCATCGTGAAAGCAAATGCGCGGCAGTAATTCAAAGAATTTGCCGACAATCATTTTATCACGGTTTGCCGCTCCATAAAATAGTTATTTTCAACAAATCGCAAAACTTAAGCAAAGCGAATCGTTCAATAGCTATTTTATTCCGTGAGAGAGCAAAAACTTTGTCGAAATTTGTCGACCACAATTAAAATCCGGAGAGTTTTCCCAGAGTATCCACTCGAGGTCTGTCTTTCGGCGCAGCCATGTGAGCTGACGCTTTGCGTAACGGCGGCTTTCGCGCTTAATGCTTTCGACCGCTTCGGTCTCCGCAATTTCTCCGCGTATTGCCTGCGCCGCTTCCTTATAGCCGATGGCCTGCATCGCGGTACATTTTTCAGGGACTCCGCCAGCCAAAAGCGAACGCACCTCGTCGAAAAGCCCCGCCTGCACCATGTGCTCCGCGCGTCTGTCTATTCTGCCGTAAAGGTCGGCGCGGTCTTTGAATGAGAGCGCTATAACGGCGGCTTCATAGCGGGGTAGCGCCTGCCGCGTCTTTTCATCGTGCTCGGTTATCGTTTTGCCCGTTGTGTAATAGACCTCCAGCGCACGAAGGATACGGTTCTTATCTGAGGGATATAGCTTTGAAGCGCGCTCGGGATCGACGCCCGAGAGCTCCTCCAGTAGTTTTTCACCGCCCAGCGAGGCATATTTCAAACCAAGCTCGCGTCTAATGGCTGTGTCGGACGAGTCTTCGCCAAAGTCGCGTCCCGCGACAAGGGAGTCGATATAAAGCCCCGTACCTCCGACGATAATCGGAAGCAGCCCTCTTTTAAGGATGTCCTGTACGCACGCGTCGGCCTGCTTGACATAGCGGGCAACGCTGAAGCTCTCGTAGGGCTCGGCGATATCTATCATGTGATGGGGAATGCCCTGCATTTCCTCTTTTGTGACCTTGGCAGTTCCGATGTCCATGTGCCTGTAGACCTGCATGGAGTCCGCCGAAACGATTTCGCCG
Source organism: Oscillospiraceae bacterium (assembly GCA_041891555.1). GTDB lineage: Bacteria > Bacillota > Clostridia > Oscillospirales > Oscillospiraceae > UBA2658. Next base: position 5,915 of record JASDTK010000301.1, on the reverse strand, counting down.
CCGAGCTCTCTGGCGAGGATAACGCCTAAAGCCGTTTTGCCTGTTGCGGTCGGGCCGGTTATGACCGCGATTTTGGGTGCTGTTATCATCTGCTCACCGCCGCGAAATAGAATTTGTTCAAAGGAATTATCGTCCAAACAGCCTAAACTATACGGGAAAACTCCTTGTCGAGCTGCTTTTTTGTAAGCGTCATGGCAACCGGTCTGCCGTGCGGGCAATACTTTACCTCGCCGGAGACTACCGCCTTTACGATTTCGAGAATCTCGTCATCTTCTGTGTTCCAGCCGGCCTTTACGGCAGCTTTGCAGGCAACCGTGTGCAGTATTTCGTCTAAGACATCCTCTTTTGAAAGGGAGGAGCCCTTTTTGAGCTTGTCGCATATTTCCTCGACCATAGGGGGGATATCGGAAGCGTCCGTATCCGCCGGAACACTGCGTACGATGGCGCTGTCGGTGCCGTAGGGTTCGATTTCAAAACCGAGGCTCTCAAGGGCTTCGCAGTTTTTTTCAATCAGCTCGAGCTCGGAGTCCGAGAGCTTAACCGTGACGGGTACAAGCAGGGACTGGGACATAATACCGTGTTCCTGTTTTTTAAGCCTGTCGAAAATCATGCGTTCATGCGCCGCGTGCTTGTCAATCAGCAGAAGCTCCGTGCCCTTTTCGACGATTATGTAGGTCTTCATAGCTTCGCCTACAAGTCGGAAGTCAGCGTGTACGCCGTCTATGACATCCGTTTGCGCTTTATCAGGCTCGTCCGCTGTTATCGTAATCGGCCGAGGAACAGAGTGCGGCTTAGGGGTTGAAATCGGAAGCTCATCGTAGACAGGCGCCTTTGCGGCAGTTCTGTAAGGCGTTTCGCTTTCATGTACGGACGTTCCGTTTGCCAAAGAGGAGACTGTACGATTC
>JASDTK010000301.1:0-5000 GCA_041891555.1 Oscillospiraceae bacterium | reverse complement strand
GGCTGGGTTTGACGGAATATTGGGACGCGAAGAAGGGGCGGGGGCGGCTTTGGACTCGCCGGAAAATTTTTCGAGGTATTCGCCTGCGGTCATGGATTTATAAAAGTCCTTTTTGGGAGACGCCACAGCCTTTGTTGAAGGAGAGAGCGTTATCTCGGCTGTCCGCGTTTCGCCTCCCAGCGCGGAGAGAGCGGCGTAATGGACCGCGTCGAATACCCTTTTCTCGTCGCGGAACTTGACCTCTGTTTTTGCGGGGTGTACGTTTACGTCCACGGAGCCGTAGCTTAAAGTGAGATAAATTACGCAGGCGGGGTAGCGCCCCGTGAGCAGAGTGTTTTTATATGCCTGTTCGACTGCGGCCTGAAGGAGCTGTGATTTGATGCTGCGCCCGTTTACAAAGAAATACTGCTTTGCTCTATTGCCGTGACCCGCCTTGGGCGACGACACAAAGCCCGAAACCGCGAGCCCCTCATCATCGGAGGAGCATTCAAGCAGCTCTTTTGCCGTATCGCGACCCAAAAGACTGTAAGTGCAGGAAGAGAGCTTTCCATCTCCGGGGGAGAAAAATTCCTCTTCTCCGTCCTTTATGAGACGGACGGACACTTCCGGACGTCCCAGAGCGCAGCGAAGAGCTGTTAAGGAGCAGGCAGAACCCTCGGAACGGTCAGCCTTCATGAATTTCAGCCTTGCGGGGGTGTTGTAAAACAGGTCGCGCACGATGAGGGTGGTTCCCTCCGGACAGCCGTGGGGCGACATTTCGATTATATCTCCGGCTTCGAGCACGACGCGTGTGCCTTCGTTTGAGCCTTTTTTGCGGGTAAGCAGCTCAACGCGCGAGACGGCGGCAATCGCCGCTAGAGCCTCGCCGCGAAAGCCCATAGTGCCGATAGCCTCAAGCCCGCGCTCGTCGCGAAGCTTGCTGGTAGCGTGGCGCATGAAGCACAGCCCCGCATCCTCGGGCAGCATTCCGCTTCCGTCGTCGGTCACGCGGATATAGGTCATTCCGCCGCCGCGAACCTCGACCGTTAGGTTTTGCGCCACAGCGTCGAAGGAGTTCTCTATTAGCTCTTTTATTACGGAGGCGGGACGTTCGACGACTTCGCCGGCGGCGATAAGGTCCGCAACGTGAGGAGACAGAAGGTTTATTTCTGACATGGAGAGTATCCTTTCCAAAAATGCAAACAGCAGGGCGGTCTATCGTTATTAGGTGCTTATACCATAGCCGCAGAGCGGCGTATTGTATAAGCAATTAAACAGAGCGCGAGCCGACTTAGTAGGCGCATGCGCGTATAATGTCCGCTTGCGGACATTATAACTTAAAATGATTGAAAATGCCACACTAAAATGGTATTATCAATAGAAACGCTTTGTTTCTGACGATTCAGGGCGCAAAGAGCAAATACAATGACGGGACATGGAGCATGAGCATTAAACGAACAAACATATCCGCAGAAGAAATCCAAAAACAGCTGGCGCTCTGCAATGACGTGAGGCAGAGGTACGAGGGAAAAACGCCTCTCGCGCTCGTTGACACCTTCGGCTGCCAGCAGAACGAGGAAGACAGCGAAAAAATAAGAGGTTACCTTGCCGAGATGGGCTTTGAGATGACACAGGACGAATTCAAAGCAGATATCATCGTTTTGAACACCTGCGCCGTGCGGGAGCACGCGGAGATGCGCGTTTTCGGGAATCTCGGCGCTCTCACGCATCCGAAAAAGGAGAATCCGAATCAAATCATCGCCGTATGCGGCTGCATGGTGCAGCAGGAGCACGTCGTGGAGAAAATAAAAAAATCCTTCCGCCATGTCGATTTAGTGTTTGGTCCGGACGAGCTCTGGCGCTTTCCGGAGCTTATATATGCCGTGCTGACAAAGCGGAAGAGAGTTTTTGCGCCCGGGAGTGGGGACGGCTGCGTTGCGGAGGGCATTCCGCACCTGCGCTCTGACAAGGTCAGAGCATGGCTATCGATAATGAACGGCTGCAACAACTTCTGCACCTACTGCATTGTACCGTACACGCGTTTCCGCGAGCGCTCGCGAGCGCCGGAGGAGATTGTGGAAGAGGCGCGGGAGCTTGTTGCGCAGGGCTACAAGGAAATAACGCTTTTAGGGCAGAACGTCAATTCCTATGGCAAAGACCTCGAAAACGGTATTACCTTTGCGGAGATCATACGCCGCGTGAACGAAATCGAGGGCGATTTCGTCATACGCTTTATGACGAGCCACCCGAAGGACGCAAATGAAGAGCTTTTTAAAGCGATGCGTGACTGCAAAAAATGCGAGAAGCATCTGCATCTGCCGCTTCAGTCCGGCAGCGACAGGATACTCAGGGCTATGAACAGACACTACGACTCTGAAAAATATCTTTCGCTCGTTGACAGAGTGCGGGAGCTGATACCCGATATAGTTCTGACGACTGATATCATCGTAGGTTTTCCGAACGAGACTGACGAGGATTTTGAGGAAACGATGAGAGTCATCGAAAAGGTGCGCTTCGATGCGATGTTTACCTTCATCTACTCAAAGCGCGTCGGTACTCCTGCCGCCGAGATGCCGGACCCCTATACAAGAGAGGATAAGCAGGTGCATTTCGACAGGCTGGTAGAAACACAAAACCGTATTTCCGAGGAAAAGCACAGGGAGTATATCGGGAAAACGATTCGCGTGCTGCTTGACGGCAAAGATAAGGACGACGGCATTTTGGCGGGGCGTACCTCAGGCGGAAGGCTTGTGCGAATTTCGGGCGGTGAGGAATTGATAGGCTCCTTTGTTGATGCCAAAATAACCGATTGCAACACCTGGGCGCTCAAAGGCGAAATCGTATAGCTATATACAAAACTATCGGGAGGCAGGATAATGGCGGAGCTCACGCCGATGAAAAGACAATACAACGATATAAAGGCGCAGTATTCGGACTGCCTGCTGTTTTTCAGACTGGGCGATTTTTATGAGATGTTCGACGAGGATGCAGTTGTAGCCTCCCGTGAGCTGGAGCTTGCGCTCACGACGCGTGACAGAAACGTCGAAAACCCCGATGAGCGAACGCCTATGTGCGGAGTGCCGTACCACAGCTGTGAGGCTTACATTGCGCGGCTTATCGCCAAGGGCTACAAGGTTGCCATCTGCGAGCAGACCGAGGATCCGGCGCTCGCCAAGGGGCTTGTAAGCCGTGACGTAATCAGGATAATAACCCCGGGCACTGTGACCGAAAGCTCCATGCTCGAAGAAGGAAAATCGAATTACGTCTGCGCGGTTTTTCTCGACAGTACCGCCGGAGCCGTCGCCTTCTGTGATGTTTCAACGGGAGAATTCTGCGTCGCGGGCTTCAACAAAGCTCCCGTTACGCACATACTCAATGAGCTCGGACGCTTTCTGCCGCGCGAGGCGGTGCTGAGCGCAGGCGCAATGGAAAACGAAGAACTCCGCGCGTTTCTTACAAAAAAACTCGACTGCCTCGTTGAAAACGGGGATGAGCGCTTTGACTATCTGCTAGGCGCGGCGCGGATTTGTGAGCAGTTCCACGCTCGCGACGTTGACAGTCTGGGACTTGGGAGCGACAGCGCCGCCGTCTGCGCGGCAGGCGGGCTTTTAAGCTACATAATAGAAACACAGAGATTCAATATAAGCCACATAAGCAATCTGGACGTTTTTTCTGCGGGCCGCTTCATGGAACTGGACTACACGACCCGCCGCAACCTTGAAATCACCGAAAACCTTCGCACGGGCGAGAAAAAGGGCAGCCTGCTCTGGGTGCTCGACAAGACGAAAACTCCGATGGGGGGAAGGCTGCTGCGTGCATGGACGGAGCGCCCGCTGCTCTCGCCGGTAGCGATAAAACGTAGGCTCACCGCGGTGCAGGAACTTTATTCCGATAACGTTGCGCGCGGCGAAATAATAGAAATTTTACGCGGTATCGGCGATATACAGCGTCTCGTCGGCAGAGCTGTCTACGGTACAGCGAACGGGCGCGACCTCCTGGCGCTCGGATCATATTGCGCGGCGCTTCCTGAGTTATCCAAACTCCTTGCGGGAAAACAGAGTCTTATGCTCCGCAGAATCGCGGAAACCGACCCTGTTTCGCACATACCGGAACTGATTTCGCGGGCAATCTGCGACGAGCCGCCGTTTTCCGTACGCGAAGGCGGAATACTGCGCGAGGGCTTCAGCGAGGAAGTGGATAATCTTCGGAATGTCCGCGACAACGGTGCGCAGATGGTTTCCATGCTCGAACAGCGCGAGCGGGAGCGCACAGGTATTAAGAAGCTCAAGGTCGGCTACAACCGCGTTTTCGGTTATTACATAGACATACCCCGCGCGTTTTCAGAAAACGTGCCGGAGGAATATATCAGGCGGCAGACGCTTTCGACAAGCGAGCGCTTTTTAACGCAGGAGCTCAAGGAGCTTGAAAACACGCTTTTAACCGCGAAGGACAGGCTAGGCGAGCTGGAATTCCGGTTTTTCGAGGAAGTTCGCCTGCACGTTGCTTCCGAGGTGACAAGAATACAGGCGCTTGCGGACGCCATCGCGGAGCTTGACGTTCTATGCTCCCTTGCCGAGGTGGCGGTCAAAAACGGCTATACGATGCCGGAGGTTGACCTTTCGGGAACTCTGTCCATTACGGCGGGCCGTCATCCTGTTGTCGAACAGACCCAGCGCGACACGCTCTTTGTTCCGAATGAAACCTTCATGAACTTGTCGGACGAGAGAACGGCGATAATAACCGGTCCGAACATGGCCGGCAAATCGACCTATATGCGGCAGAATGCGCTCATAGTGCTTATGGCGCAGATCGGCAGCTTTGTCCCCGCAAAAAGTGCGCTCATCGGGATAGTCGACAGAGTATTCACTCGCATCGGCGCGTCCGACGACCTTGCTGGAGGGCGCAGCACTTTCATGGTCGAAATGATTGAGGTTGCGGACATATTGAAATACGCCACAAGTTCCAGCCTAATAATTCTCGACGAAATCGGACGCGGCACCTCAACCTATGACGGCATGGCG
>JASDTK010000300.1:0-9804 GCA_041891555.1 Oscillospiraceae bacterium | reverse complement strand
GATATGAGTATCCGTGAGATAGCGCGCAGGATGGCGGATATGTCGGACATTATTTACTTTTCGGCTAGAAAGCTCGGTTCCGCGAGAGGCGGAGGTATAATTTTCAATTCGGATGAGGTCAAGGATGAGCTGCAGGAGCTTGTCCCAATGTTTGAGGGCTTCCTTACCTACGGCGGAATGTCCGTCCGGGAGATGGAGGCCATAGCCGTCGGACTTGAGGAAACAATGGATATTGATATGATTTCTCAGGGCCCGATTTTCATTGAATTCATGGTAAACGAGCTCAAAAAACACGGAGTACCCGTAATAACGCCGGCAGGGGGGCTCGGCTGCCATCTGAACGCGAAAGAATTTCTTCCTCACATCCCTCAGTCCGAATACACGGCCGGAGCTCTGGCGGCGGCAATGTTCATTGCCGGAGGCGTTCGCGGAATGGAGCGCGGCACCATGTCCGAGCAGCGTGAAGCGGACGGAAGCGAGCGCTTCGCCGAGATGGAGCTTCTGCGTCTGGCAATGCCCCGCAGGGTTTTCACGCTCTCGCAGGTCAAATACGCGATTGACCGCATCGTATGGCTCCATGAAAACCGAGAGCTGGTCGGAGGACTCAAATTCGTGGAAGAGCCGAAAACCCTCCGCTTCTTCTTCGGGAGACTCGCGCCGGTGTCGGACTGGCAGGAGAGGCTGGCGGCAAAGTTCCGCGTCGACCTGGGTGACAGCCTGTAGGCCTAGCAGAATCTTAAACAAAGGCGGCAGACCAACAATCAGGTCTGCCGCCTTTATTATATGGTTTACATAAAAATTAAAAGGATATATATCAAAGCCTTTTCGACGCGAGGAAGAACAGGGCAATAGTGCCAGGGCCGGAGTGTGAGCCGATAACAGGGCCTATCGGGTTAATGTATACGGTTTTAACTCCCATGCGCTCGCGGACAAGCTTTTCAACATACTTCGCATCCTCGGGAGCATCTCCGTGACTGATGAAAATTGTCTGCTCCAAAGGATTGATAGCAGTCTTTTCCATTCGGGCGACGAGCTCCTCAAGGCTCTTTCTGCGTCCGCGTACCTTGTCTACAGGGATAAGATGACCCTCGTCGTCAACATGCAGTACGGGCTTTATATTCAGCATTGTGCCGACAAAGGCGGCGGCTCCGGAAACGCGCCCGCCGCGCTTTAAGTGGTTCAGGTCGTCAACAGTGAACCAATGCGCAAGGTGCAGCTTGTTTTCTTCGACCCAGGAAGCGACCTCGTCAAGACTCATACCCTGCTTTTTGCGGGTTGCGGCATGCCACACTATGAGGCCTTCGCCCATCGAGGCCGCGAGTGTATCGACGAGAACAATTTTCCTGTCGGGAAATTCCTCTTTCAAATCCTCGGTAGCAAGTCTGATAGAGTTGAAGGTGCTGGACAGTCCGGATGAAAAACCGAGATAGAGTACATCAAGCCCTTCCCTCAGATAGGGCCTAACCTCATCCTTGAAGATCTCACCGTTGATCTGCGTCGTTGTCGAAGTCTTGCCGGCGCGCAGCAACTCATAGAAATCGTGAGAGGAGAGGTATTTTTCGTCCGGAGTGTTCAGATAGTCCTTTTCGTCAACGGTATACAGCATGGGGATCACATGAAGCTCAAGCTCTTCTACGAGAAAAGCCGGCAGATCCGACGTTGAATCAGTCACAATTTTGTAGTTCGACATAAAAACTGCCTCCTTTCCGGGAATAACCGGATGTGCATATTGGTTTACATAACTAATTAATCAGCATTTAATTTTACCGCCGAGCTTAAAGACATCGGAGGCTTTGCCAATGACTACAAGATGGTCTGCGTCTTTAAAAACATAATCGGCGCCCGGAGTAATCTGAAGAGCGTTGTCGCGCTTGACGGCAATGATGTTGACGCTGAATTTGTTGCGGACATCCAGTTCACCGACGGATTTGCCGGTCCATTTTGGGCAGCAGGGAATCTCAAAAATCGAATATTCCGAAGTCAGCTGGATATAGTCGAAAATGTTGTCCGCATTGTAGCGAATAGCGAGCTTTTCAGCGATATCGTGCTCTGGGTAAACTACCTCATCGGCACCGATTCTATACAGCAGTTTTGCCTGACGCGCTGTACGGGCCTTTGAAACGACGTGAGCCACGCCTTTTTCCTTCAGCATTGACGTGATTTCCAGAGACGCCTGAAAATCTTCGCCGATAGTTACGAAGATTATATCAAAGTTGTTTATTCCGAGAGAATCCAGAACGGCCTCATTGCAGCAGTCACCTATATGAGCGTCCGTGAATTCATGCGCGATTTCGTCGATAACATCGGGATCCCTGTCGACTATCATGACATCGTTTCCAAGCTCCTGCATACGCTCGGCAAAGTGACGGCCGAAACGGCCTATTCCTATGACTAAAATCGATTTCATATTCTTTTACTCCTCAGCCTATGAGAATTTGTGTGGTCGGTCTTGTAATCGGAACATTTCTTCGCCTCTCCGCGAGAACCAGCATGAGGGACAAACCTCCTACCCGACCGGTGAACATCAGCATTATCAGAATGAACTTTGAAACGGAACACAAAGTCGGTGTTATGCCCATAGTCAGCCCGACTGTTCCGATTGCCGAAGTAGCTTCGAACAGAACCTGCATGAATGAATAGGGCTCGATAGCGCAGATGACAAGTACCGCGGTAAGCAGGCAGAAGGCGTAGACCGTAAAGATGGAGCTAGCCTGTACAATAGTGTTTTCATCGAGCTTGCGCTTAAAAACGGTAACACCGCCGTATCTTCTGGCCGCAGCGACTGCGCTCAGCAGAAGCACCGCGAAAGTCGTTGTTTTGATACCGCCAGCTGTGGAACCGGGGCTTCCGCCGATGAACATCAGCACTGTTGTCAGAACCTTTCCGGATTCGGACATCGCCGCCTCATCTATTGAGTTAAAGCCCGCAGTTCTCGGCGTTATGGACTGGAACACGGAGGATAGCAGCTTCTGCCAGAAAGTGAAGCCCTTGAAAGCACTGTTGTTCTCAAAGATAAAAAATAGTATTGTACCGCCGATAATTAAAACTGCGGTAGTTACGAGAGCAATCTTTGAGTGCACTTCATATTTTTTGAAATTGAGTTTGTAGCGCGCAATATCGGTCCAGACGATGAAGCCGATACCGCCGATTACTATGAGTGCCGCGACTGTAAGAATGACTGCCGGATTGAACTGCAGTCCCGGAGTGGTCAGAGAGCTGTACTGTCCGTATTTTCCCATAAGGTCAAAGCCAGCGTTGCAGAACGCGGAAACGGAGTGGAACACAGCGTTCCATAGACCGGGAAAAAAACCCATCCTCGGACAGAACACAAAAGCCAGAATAACGGCGCCCGCGCTCTCAACGATTATAGTTCCTTTAATAATACGCCGAAGCAGCTTCACTATTCCGTTTATATGCAGCGAACCTGCCGCCTGCATGATAAGCCGCCTTTCACCGAGAGAGATGCGCCTTTTTAGAACTAGCGCGATAAGCGAGATGCAGGTCATTACGCCAAGACCGCCGATTTGTATGAGACAAAGGATGATCACCTGGCCGAAAACAGACCAATGAACATAGGTGTCAACTATAACGAGCCCTGTAACGCAGCTTGCACTGGTGGCAGTGAAAAGCGCGTTAATAAAGGGCGTCCATTCGTGGGTCCTTGATGACAGAGGAAGACAGAGTATGAAGGCACCCGTTAAAATAAGACAGAAGAAACTCAGAACGACCACCTGAGTGTAGGTGAGCTTGGGAAGATGAAACTGCTTTTTCATTGCCGTCCCTTCAAAAATCAAAGACATTGTTTATATTTTTATCCAGAAAAACCGTGATTGCAAGTATATCATAACGTTCACAAATTATCCATATATTTTTGACGAAAAGAACATAATTGTGCAATTTGCGGTGCATTGTATTCAGGAGTGCATATTCTTTGAGACTTCGCGATAATTACGAAGGGATAGAAAAGCGGAGGTATCAATGAATACGGAAATAGTATATGTTGCGGTAATAACGATAATCAGCTATCTCGTTGCGCAGGGGGTCAAGGCAACCTCACTCGACAACAAGTGGATACCTGTAATTTGCGGAGTCTGCGGTGCTTTTATGGGATATATCGGACTCAAGGTGATGCCCGGATTTCCTGCGGACGATCCGCTGACGGCGATTGCGGTCGGAATTGTTTCGGGACTGGCGGCGACCGGCTCACACGAAATCGCAAAACAGCTTTCGGTGAAAACGGATGAAAGTAATAAACAGTGATTTTAAGTGGGCCTTTGCGCTGACCCCGAGGAGCGTCACGACGCATCTTATTCTGCATCACGCCGGAGTATCAAGCGCGAGCGCCGCGGGAATTCACGCGTATCATCTTTCAAAAGGCTGGGCTGGAATCGCATACCATTACTTCGTCACGAAAAGCGGTGAGGTTTACAGCGGCAGGCCGGAAAACATGCGCGGCGGACATACGACTAACTGGAACTACTGCTCGATAGGGGTCTGCTTCGAGGGAAATTTCGAAACCGAGCAGATGACGGGCGCGCAGATTGAAGCGGGCAGGGAGCTTGTCGCGTACATCGCTGCCCGCTACCCATCAATCGTAATCGGCAGACATTCCGATTTCGGGCAGACAGTTTGTCCGGGGAAAAACTTCCCGTTCGACTGTGTTGCGAACTTTAAAAACACAGAGCCGCAGAAGGATGCGGAACTTTCGGAGGCGCCTTCGGAGTGGGCAAAGAGCTCCTGTGAGTGGGCGCTCGCCAAGGGCCTTTATCAGGGCAGCGGCGACAACAGCTACCACTGGCACGACGCTGTAACAAGGGAGACTCTCGCGGTCATTCTGGAGCGGGCGTCAAAACTGTTTACAGCCAATAATTGAATAAAAGGGTCGGGAAAGCTAAATTTAAATATCCCTTCAGGGCTTAACCGGCGCCATGAAACGCCACAGACTTTTTGTCCATGGCGTTTTACTATGGGTAAGTAACAGTATAAGTGAAAAAGACATAAAATAAGCCGGAAGATAAAAGATCAGAACAGCTATTTCCTGATTAAACGTACTTCAGGCTTGCTCGCCGCACTGGGGAGCCGGAAAAAGTCTTGTGCGGAGAAAGGATAGATAATATGTTCGGGAACAACGGCTGCCTTTGGGTCATTGTTATCATCATAATTCTGGCTTGCTGCTGCGGCGGCGGATTATGCAATAACGACTGCTAGAGCTTATGCAGGACAAAGGCGAACAAAAAGCGATGATTCCGGGTCTGCACAGCGGAAAAAGCGCCCCAAACATCTGTTTCGCTGTACATAGAAGAAGGATAACGCCATAGATTAGATAATCTATGGCGCTTTTTTTATTTCAGCTTTCTCAGCATTGAGAGCGGAGCACAGGACTTCGGCAGCTTCATGCGCAGCTCCATCATTGGGTGAGGAGTGGAATCAATTGCGTTGCCATCACCATCTCGTACCCCTTCGACAGTGAAGGAAATAGGCTCGCTGTCGTTAGTAAGAAGCTCAACCGTATCGCCTACAGAAAATTTGTTGCGTTGAGTCAGTATCGCGTTCCCTTTGAAATCGCATTTTTCCACGACCGCGCATACATCGGCGGAGGCAAAATAAATGCTGTCGCTCTTGGAATAGTACTGGCCCGGCTCGCCGAAATAGAAGCCGGTGCAATAGTTCCTGTGGCTGATCTTTTCGGTTTCGTCTATCCAGACCTGAGCAAGAGGCTTTTTATGGATTGCCGCGTCAAGCGCGTGTCTGTAGGCGTTTGTGACAGCTGCGGCGTAATAAGCAGACTTCATGCGTCCTTCAATCTTGAAGCTCGTTATGCCTGCGTCTATAAGCTCGGGCAGGTGCTCAATCATGCGCATATCGTTGCTGTTCATGATATATGTGCCGCCGTCCTCGGTGATTTCATAATACTCATTGGGACGCTTTTCTTCGACAAGATGATATTTCCAGCGGCAGGGCTGGGCGCACTCGCCCCGGTTGGCATCGCGGTTCGTAAGATAGTTGCTTAATAGGCAGCGTCCCGAAAAGGATACGCACATAGCTCCGTGCACAAAGGCCTCAAGCTCCAGCTCCTTCGGGCAATTTAAGCGAATGCTATTGATTTCCGAAAGACTAAGCTCCCTTGCCAGAACAGCGCGGGAAGCTCCCATATCATAGACCGCTTTGCAGGTTTCGCTGTTTACAATCCCAAGCTGAGTGCTGATGTGAAGCTTTGCGTTGGGCGCGTATTTCCTAGCCATTGAAATAACGCCGAGATCGGCGACAATGAGCGCATCGACGCCAGCATCATTCAGGAACTCCAGATAGGAGGGGAGCCGTTTCAGCTCATATTCGCGCGGGAGGGTATTGCAGGTGACGTGAACCGATACTCCCTTGCCGTGGCAAAGCTTCACGGCTTTTCGCATACTTACCTCATCAAAGTTTCCGGCGGCGGCACGCATACCGAATTCACTGCCGGCAAGGTAGACCGCGTCGGCACCATAATGGAGCGCCATGATAAGGCGCTCCATATCACCGGCAGGAGCCAATAGTTCTGGTTTCAAGAATATCCTCCCGTAAATAAATCAATAACTCTGGGTTGCGACAAAGGCATTAAACTCTCCGGCTGTCTTAAAGAATTTGTGCGTTCCGGTCGCAGTGTCGAGAGCATAGTAGAGATAGTTTGTGGTCGCGGGCTTCAGAGCCGCCGTGATTGACGGGAAGCCGGGATTCGCTATCGGTGTGGGCGGAAGTCCCGCGTTCTTTCTTGTGTTGTAAGGACTGTCCATATCAAGGTCTTCCTGAGTCAGTTTTTCCTTATGCTCGGGCAGCGCGTACTGTATTGTGGCATCAATACCGAGGGGCATTTTTGCCTTGAGACGGTTGTATATGACGCTCGCAATTGTGGCACGCTCATCGTCATTTGCGGCTTCTTTTTCAATCATAGAGGCAACGTTCACGATATCGCGCATCGAAAGATTCTTTGCAGCGGCAAGATCCCACATCTCTGCGGTGAGCTTATAATGGAAAATTTGCAGGAAGGTGTCAATTGTTGCTTCCGGAGTTTCACCTTCGTAGAACTCGTAGGTATCGGGGAAAAGGAAGCCTTCGAGCCTTGATGCATCTCCGAGCGGGATGTTTTCAAGGAATTTATAGTTAAACTCCGTGTTGGCCGCGCACTCCATGAGGTCGTCGTATTTGCAGATTTTGTTTTCCTCAAGGCGCTTGAAAATATCCTTCATGGTGAAGCCCTCGGGGAAGGTGACCATAGTACGCACCTGAGAATCGCTGCCGAACTGCATTTTTTTGACAATCGCGCGGTAGTCGTATTCAGTTGAAAGGGTATAAGTCCCGGGGTCCATTTTTTCATTTGCGTCGGAGATACCCGAATAGAATTCAAAAAGGGCTTTATATTCGATAATACCCGCGTCTTTAAGTATCTTGGCAACTTTATTGGTTTCCGCGACGTTGATTGTCTTTGTCTTAACCGTGCCGTCCGCGGCTGTTATCTCCACTTGTTTTTGAGTAAAAATCTCTTCAGGCAGGGTAACGTCGACAGACTTGACCTCCTTGTTCAGAGCAAGGACATCGCTTGCCGCCATCCATCCGACGCACGCCAGTATAACGCTGACGCTGACGATGAAAATAAAGTACAGCAGTCCGCCCAGACAGCCGGTTTTCTTGTCACGTCTTTTACTGATGGGAGAATTATACTTCTTTTCGTAGCTGTATTCGTTTTCATCCTCGTCAAAAGTCGGCAGATTATCATCTTTGTAGTTTTTGTCTGACATCGGTATACTCCTTAACTGTTATGATCGGTATGCTGTAACCGTGAATCGCCGACAGGCATATTATGGGGCGTAAGGCTATATGAAGGTTTGAGCCTTAAGCCTTCTCGTTTCTGAACTTAGAGCCTACTCACCGTGCAGAGTGGCAAAAATATAGTCGTGTGCGGAGAAAGGGATAATAATATGAACGGGTGCCTGTGGGTGGTCGTTATTATCGTAGTTCTTGCTTGCTGCTGCGGCGGCGGCTGGGGCGGCTGCGAACGTGAGCGCTGCTGCTAAGCTTTAAATATCGATAGAAAGAATAATTTCTATTTGCGGGGCCTATCCGGCCTCGCAATCCTTTTATCTGTAATTATTACATCCACATGTCTGTCGTAATCGTCTCTGGGCAGGGAGGGAAACATCAGCGCCTCGCGGCACAGACCGACTCATCAAAGCACAGAGCGGGAACTATCAGGATGTCGCCAGACTGCGGAGTAAGCCTGAACGCGGATTTTGGAGGCTCCGGGATTCCGTAGGCTCCGATGGGCAGCTCTTCTGTCGGGCAATCGAGGGACGCAAAGTTCATTGTGCTGTTTTCGCAGTCACAGGGGAGAGCGACGGTTTTTCCGAGCTTCCGGCAATACACGATAAGAGCTCTGGTGTCCGGCTCGCGCTCCATGCTGAGATAGGTGAAAACGCGTGAAGCCGAGACGAATTCCGGCAGAGATATTAGATTTTCAAAAATTGCGCTGTTACTCTGTATAATACAGCTTTCGTCAAGAGCGGCAATGCGCGCTCTTGCTTCGGCTCTGAACGCTCGTTTATCCACGGCTCAGCATACCAAATTAGTTCTGACTTTTTCCGCCGTTATCTCATCCTTAAGGTGAGCCAGCAGCGCAAGTCCGAAATCAATCGCGACGCCGGCGGAGCGGCCCGTAATAAGTCCCTTGTCCTCGTCGGTAGGCTTTTTAGAATCGCAAAGAGCCTTTCCCATAAGGTCCTCGCAGCCCGGGTAGCAGGTAATGTGCTTACCGTCGGTCAGTCCGAGCTTCGCCAAGACGGAAGGTCCCGCACATATGGCGGCTAGAAACGCGCCGGAGCTCGCGGCAGCCCCAATGAGCTTCATCGTTTTTTCGTCTGCCTTGATTGAATTGACACCGCCCATACCGCCGGGTATGACAAAAGTGTCGTCCGGGGTCGGAACAATGTCGGAAGCCGGCAGGTCGGCCAAAACCGTGATGCCGCGGCCTCCGGAAACGCTTTTTGATACGCCGACAGCGGCAAATTTAACCTCAACCCCGCCGCGGCGAAGAATATCGCAGGGGACTACGGCTTCGATTTCCTCAAAGCCCTCTCCGAGTATAATATACACCATTACTGCAAAACTCCTTTCACAGCATCATACACATCCTCATGTATTTCCGGAACAGAGCGCATAGCGCCGTTTTCAAGACAGCGGATTAAAGTCCAGCCGAGACGTTCGGACGCTTTTTCACCGGTCCGAAGGCAGGCGGAAAGGTAGGGCACGTTCATTTCGTGTATGTCACCGGTAGTTCCCGTCGCTGTCTGTCTCGCTTTCATTTGGGCAAGGCAGGTTTCAAGGTCTATATTCATATATAAGACGACGTCGGGCTTCGGAAGTTCCATTAAACGGAATTCAAAATCATAAAGCCAGTCCAGATATGCGTTAAGCTCATTCTCGGGGAGCTTCGCGCCCTGATGAATCGCGTTTGAGGTCGTGTAACGGTCGCAAATTACGGTTCCGCCTCTATTGTAATATTCTCCCCAGTCTGTCTTGAAAGAAGCATAGCGATCGACAAAGAAAAACGTAGACGCCGCAAAGGCACTCACATCGCCGGGCTCTTTTCCGAACTCGCCTGAGAGGTACGAACGCAGAAGGGAGGAAGAGCTGTTATCGTAGCGCGGAAAGACGACCTTGCGGAAGGGGACGCCCTCTTTGGAGAGCCGTTCGGTAAGCAGCCGGAACTGCGTCGATTTTCCGCTGCCGTCTATGCCTTCGAGCACAATTAGCTTTCCCTGCATCGTGTTTGCC
>JASDTK010000299.1:808-9812 GCA_041891555.1 Oscillospiraceae bacterium | reverse complement strand
GCATGGAGCACGGGAGGTTTCGCCCCGAATACGCAGAATATAATGTACTACCACAGCTTTGCCTACGAAATTATTACTTTAATATTTTTTGTTCTGGGTTCACTGAACTTCGGCCTGCACTATGCTGTGTGGCAGGGCAGAAAAAAAGAAATATTAAAAAACATCGAAGTCCAGAGCTTTGTTATTACCTCGTTTGCGCTGACGGCCTTTGCGGTACTAAAGCTTTCGCAGAGCGGCGTATATACAGATGCGGTTTCCGCTTTCCGCAGAATTGTCTATAATGTGTTATCCGCTCATACGACCACCGGCTTCGGCAGCATTTACGCCCAGCAGTTCGCGCACGAATGGGGAGATTTCGGAATTCTCATAATGGTTATCGCAATGCTTATCGGCGGGTCCGCCTGCTCCACGGCGGGCGGCTTCAAAGGCCTCAGGGTCGGAATCGTGTTCAAGGGCATCATTGCGGATATTAAAAAAATACTGTCGCCTGAAAGAAACGTGCGCATTGAGAAGTATCATCACATAAAGGACTATGTGCTCGATGACGGCACAGTACGGGCTTCGGCGCTGATAATAGTCTGATACATGGTTCTGTTGGGAATAACGACTCTGCTCGGCACATTTTACGGGTACCCACTGGCCCAGTCCGCGTTTGAAGCGGCCTCGGTTTCAGGTAACGTAGGACTCTCAATCGGTGTTACCACTGCGGCTATGCCGGCGCTCATGAAGGTTCAGTATATACTTGCAATGTACCTCGGCAGGCTTGAATTTATATCCGTCTTTGCTCTGTTCGGTTTTGTGATTGGAGGGGTCAAAAAGCTATGCGTAAGACACTGAAAGCCTTAATCCTTGCAGCGTTGCTCTCTTCATTATTCATTGCCTATGCATACGCGGAGGAAACTATACAAATAAACAGCCTCATTGACGATACGGAAAGCTATGATAATCAAACAGTTACAATTGAAGGTGAAGCAATCGGCGAGGTGCTCGAGCGCGGGGATTATTCCTGGGTGAATGTTAATGATGGGACAAACGCAATCGGCGTCTGGATGAAAACAGCCGAAGCAAAGAATATTCAATATTTCGGAGGTTACAAGCATATAGGAGATACTGTCAGAATTACGGGGGTGTTTTCGAAAGACTGCACCGAGCACGGCGGAGATGTGGACATACACTGTGCATCTATCACCATTGTAAAAGCGGGAAGCACAAATACAGAGAAGATATCAGACACAAAAATTATTACAGCCGCCGTTCTGCTCCTCGCCGCGGCCCTTATGGCACTGATATATAAACGATCAATAAAGAAGCTGAAAGATTGAGATAGAACAAAGATAAACAAAAGACGGCAGCCGGATTATCCGGATGCCGCCTTTCATTTTAAGAGGGATGCTGATAATTAAACTAGTTTGCAAGATCACCGGCTGCTTTGATTTTTACACGGTTCGTGTTGCCGGGATAGTAGCTCAGAGGCATGTCCTCGACTTCGATTATCTCGACTGTGCCGCGCATTGCGCCTGCCTCCACAGCCATATCGACAGCCTCACTTTTTGCCTGAGCGAGAGCTTCGTCGCGAGGTATCTTGTCGTAATCAATGAGCTTTTCGTATGTACCGCTTACCTTGGAGATAGCGGAGCCTATGGCGTTAGCTGTGCCGAAGTGCTCCGGCTTGATAACGCAGGCCGCACCGGCGAGCTTTTCGGGCAAAATGATGGAACCGCCGCCGACAAGTATTACATCAACGTCGCTGTTTGATACCTTCATAGCATCAAGAGCGTCCTCAGCCAGACGACGTATAGCGTCCATAGCTTTTTTTGCAATTTCATCGCTGATTCCGCTTAACTTGCTCCTGTCGCCCAGTTCGAACATGCCGAGACGCACGGCTATATCGGTCGCGGTCATTGTGTCGCCACCAAAAATGAGAGCCTTTTCGGTTATTCTGTAGCCAACGCTGTCCGGCCCTACTGTAACGGAACCGTCGCCGCTAACGCGGACTATTGAGCCGCCGCCGAGACCGATGGTAAGTACGTCCGGCATACGGAAGTTTGTGCGGACGCCGCCGATAGTGACCGCGACGCTCGATTCGCGAGGAAAACCGTTCTGAATGACACCGAGGTCGGTAGTCGTACCGCCTACGTCGATTACAAGCGCGTTGGGGAGATTTGTAAGATAGCTTGCACCGCGTATCGAGTTTGTAGGGCCGCAGGCAATCGTGAGTATCGGATAACGCCGGGCGTATTCCATCGTCATCAGCGTACCGTCGTTCTGGGAGAGATAGATGCTGGCATTCTTCACGCCGAGTTCGGCGAGAGAACGGGCAAAGCCATCCGTAAAGCGCTCCGCCACACGGTATAGCGCAGCGTTTAAAATGGCTGCGTTCTCGCGCTCGATAAGACCCATTGAACCGATTTCGCTGGAAATGGTTACATGTACGTCACTTCCCATGATTTCATGGCAAAGCTCCGCCGCCCGCGTTTCGTGGTCATTGCGCACGGTTGAAAAAACCGAGGATATGGCTACTGAGCGCACCTTACCCTTAACACCTGCGAAGAAGGCTTTTGCAGCTTCCTCGTCAAGAGCCCAGAGCTCACGCCCGTCGCATTCAAAGCCCCCGCCGATGATAGTTTGGGCAACGACGACCTTTTTAATGTCGTCCATCCAGTCGGTCATAGGAGGTATTCCGAGAGTTGCAGGCGCACCGATACGCATGACAGCAACCGGCTCAAGCTCTTTGCGCTCGACTATCGCGTTTGTGCACTGTGTAGTACCGAGCATGGCCTGCTTGATTTCTGCGGGGTCAACGCCGGAGACCGCGAGCAAATTCTTAATGGCTCCGACTATGCCGTCATAAATATCGCCGGAGGTGGGATTCTTGACTTCCGCGACGACCTTGAGATCCCTGTCAATCAGGACGGCGTCCGTATTGGTGCCGCCAACGTCAATTCCAAGCTTATACATCAATCAAACACCACCTTTGAGCGTTCCTCGACGGGAATATAGTCTGTGTCAACACCGAAATACCTGGGGCCGACAAGCTCCAAACCCTTTTCGCAGCGCCACATATCGAAGCACCTGAGACCTACGACATATACGCGTTTGCCATACTTTATCGCGTCCGTCGTAACAGGAATGAAGGTTTCAGTGTCGACAAGGCAAATGAGATCGGGCACGGTCGCCGCGATTTTCCCGTCAACAACGGCGATAAGGTTTTCGTTCTGGAATTCAACATAGGCGCTTCTGCCCTTGAAATCACCAAGACCTTCAAGCACGACCTTGCCAAAGTTGAACGCGCCGCGCGTTTCGCGCAGCACATCGGCTATCTTGCCCTTAAAGAGCTTGTAACCGCCTGTTGCCCTATAGAATGCCTCTTCGGGTGTGCCGTCCACGCAGTTTTTAAGGCCGCGTATGGCTTTGCCAAGCATCTCTGAACGGGTGATGATGTTCTTGACCGCATATTCCTTGAGCTGTTTGCCGTTCATGCAGTAAAGGCATACTGATACGCTTCCGCCGCAGCTCATAGTGACGGAGCGCGCAAGCTCCTCCGTCCACTTGTTTGTTATAGTGTCAAAAATGACGCTGTTGCCCTTCTCATCGGTGAGCGCCATAGGGGTCGCTCTCATGCCGCCGATAGTGAAGGTCACCATCTGAAGCTCGGGAAAGGCCCTGCCCATACCGTCAGCGTCAACCATGGGTTTACCCAGACGGGCGCAGGCCGCTATCGGCAGCATACTGTTGACGCCGCCCGCTTCGATCGGCATAAAGGCATATATTTCCCTTCCGAAGAAGCGCGAGACCATTTCAAAAAGCGTTTTGTATTCGCTTCCGCCTATGGCTTTTTCGCTGAGGACCGTCGGCGCGCCCATCATCGCGATAGGCACGATGAGAGCGTCGTCCGGCACTTCCTCAGGATCGAGCATTGTGACCTCCCCGCACTCGCGTACAGCGCCGATAGCAACAAGTTTACCGATATAGGGATCACCGCCGCCGCCTGCGCCCAAAAGAGCTGCGCCGAGCGCAATGTCCTCAATTTCGTTTAAACCGATTTTACGCAATTTATTATACTTCCTTTCAGACTGACTCTGATGTTTTGTTTTTTAGAGCGACCTTGCCGAGAATGGTATAGAGAACAAACGAAACAACGATGCCGTTTATTGCACCCACAAAGAAGCTTGAGCCGAAGAACGGAACCTTTGCAACAAGAGCCGGAAAGTATGTGGCGAGTGTGCCTCCGGTAATCAATGCCACTATAACACCGATAAAATAGGCAACCATTCCGGGCCAATAAAAGCCTTTTTTGATGCTGAAGTTTTCTTTCTTGCCTTTGCCGACAACCCAGTAGTCGGCAATCATTGTGCCTGCAATAGGCGGAATCAGAGCACAGAGAATCGAAAGAAAGCTCTGGAAGACGGTGTAGAAGCCTGCCGCGGCCAGCGCGCCGATAAGAGCGACGATGATGCCTACACCACCGGCGATTGCGGTCGGTATCTTTTTCTTTTCTTCATTAAGGCCAAACACTATCGAAAGCGCGATGCCGCCGGTATATGCGTTTGTAACGTTTGTTGTCCAGGTTCCGGCTATAAGTGCGAACAGACCGAGAATACCGAGAAGAACCGAACCGAAGGAGACGAAAACGCTCGAGATGTCATAAACTCCCGTTACAACGGTAAGAATTGCGCCGATCATAAGCATTAGGAAGCCTGCGGGGATAACACCGAGAAGAGAGCTCTTTACGACGTCAGAGCGGCTCTTGGCAAAGCGGCAGTAGTCGCCCGCGATAACTCCGCCTAGCGCGAAGGTCGCGATAGTCAGGTTGATACCGAAAACAAGTCCCATGTTTGCAGCCGGCTGATAGACCTTGATAAGATCCATGCCGTCATTTTTAACGAGAGCGAGAATAAGACCGTAGACGCATACGATGACGAGCAGAGGAACCGCGATGATATTCAGAAGCTTCAGACCCTTGAAGCCGTAGCAGGCCGTAAGCAGCATGATGACACCCCAGAAGATTATGCTGATCCATGAAGGAATGTTGACATTGAATATCGCTGAGCACATTGTGCTGAAGGATATGCCGCAGACAGCCGACTGAACGCCGAACCAGCCGATGCACGCGACACCAAGAAGTATGCTGATTATGTATTTCCCGCCTTTTTCTCCCAGAGAAGAGCCGGCCATAACGGCGGTGGGAAGTCCGAGATCGCAGCCTTGCATTCCTATGAAGCTCATGTAAAGAGCTACGAGCCCATATCCGATTAGGATCGCGACGGCACACTGACCGAGTGTAAGGTAGGAACCAAGATATCCCCCCACCATCAGGCAGGAGACGCATATCATAGCGCCCGCCCATACCATTGTGATTGAAAACCAGCCCTGACGCTGTTCGGGCTTGATTTCAAACGAGTTGTTTTTTTCTTCCATTATAATAACCCCTCTCTGCAACACTAATTAACTAATTGATTAATAATTTAAATAGTGCTGCCATATTAGGATTATTATACAGATAATAAACTCGCAAGTCTTTATCTGCAAAGCAAAATGAAATCCCCGGTATTTTGTCCAAAAGGACAAAATACCGGGGAGAAATAGCATAGTAGAACAATTTACTCCGACTGCAGTAATCGACGCACCGCAACAGCCTCGAAAAGTCGGTATGAGGAGGGCATCTGACCGACAGGAAAGCCGAAACAGTCAGATATGCATTTGAGCCTGTATTTGACGGTGTTTTTATGGAGAAACAGCAAATCCGCAGCGACCTGAACACTCAGGTCTGAATCAAGCAGGAAAACAGACAGCGTAAAATCCAGTTCTTCGCCGTAACGCTTGTGATGCAGAGCACTGAGCGGAGCAAGTACCTTTGCAACAGCTTCCTCTCCGGTGGCTATTTTGCTTCTGCAAGCTTTGGCGAATGCGATTTCATTGCCGGTGAAGCATAGACAATGAGGCTGGATTTTCTTTGCGTCTGAAAGGAATTCCTTGTTAGCGAGATAGGCCTCGCGAACATCTGTCGGATTTACAAGGTTAGTGAATTTCGAGAGGCACACGCCGTCGGGAAGCTGATCCTTAATTGCTTCTCTGAGGATCTCCATGTCTGAAGATGTGTCCGGGCCATCCATAAATAAAACCAGATAACTGTCATATATGTCGGCAAAGGCGGTTTTGCAGAAGTGTCCGGCGCTGTCCGCTGCCGCGTCAACGTGCTCAGCGGAGAATTTACTGCCAGAAAAAAGCCACATTGTATCAACTGAGGCAATATCGATATCAAACAAATCGGCAAGCCGGCGCATTTTGAGAGGCTCATCCAGCAGTATCGCTTTGACGAGTTCGGCAACAACCATGCGCTCATGCTGCTGACTCCACAGACTGACTGCAAGCTGAACGCTTTCCGCCGCCTGCTGAAGCTCGCTTTTATTGAGTGGCTCACTGTCCCGGATTATAAAAAGCTCCATATTTGTTGAGTCCTCGGTCTTAATCCACTCGCGGTAAAGCAAGCCGTTTGGAACAGCCGAAAAGCGGCAGGGCGCGCCCGAAGGCTCAGGAAGCTCGGATGCTTTTATAGAGGTGTGCAGGCCGCCGGAGGTGCGCGGCCAGGCAGCCTCATTCAGAACTCGAAGCTGCGAATCCGCTAGTATGATTGTTGCGCGGAGACGGTCGGAAAGCATCTTGACAACAGTGTCAACTGTCTGCTGGTATTGGGGGAGCTTGGCTACGCGTTCAAGAATTTCGACGACAAGAGAGGTGCCCGAAAGCTGGTCCTTTATGATTGCGCCCATAACGTCGCAGATAACCTCGCTGTAGCGCAGGTCGACACGGTTTTTGGGCATACATATGAGAGTGAAATCAAGCTCGTCTGCAAGCTGAATAAGGCTTTGGTCAATACGTTTCATAAAAACGCCTACATAATAAAGGATGAGCCCGACTTCACCTCCTTCAGCAAGACGTCGGATATTTCGGCATTGCAGATCATAATCGTCAGTCGCGTTCATAAAGCCCGTTATTACGATTTCGCTGCCGTAAAACTCGTCGTTGTTAAACATGGCGTCATTCAATATTTCAGGGTCCGCCGCTTCGAGAACCGAAATCGACGAGACTATTTTTTTAAGACCGCCGCGTCCCGCCACTACCTCGGCATCACGCAGAGATGGAAGCTTCAGGAGGTCTTCGACTGTAACGCTCATTTATACATCCCGCTCTCTTTGCTTTTTTGTCTATTATAACAAAACACTTAAAAGAGCGCAAGAAGAAGCGCGGGAGTATTTGCGGTAGTTATGTAAACCTATATTGACAATGCGTGTTTTTAGGTTATTATTTATGGAGAATGAAACATTACTTCCGAAATGAGAAGACTATATGAAAAAGCAGCGTGAATATCCTGTTATCAAAGTGACGCGGAAGGCGCAGGCCGCACTAGAAGGCGGCCATCCCTGGGTTTATGAAGAGGAAGTCCTTACACCCACGGACTGGATTCCAAACGGAAGCCTTGTAGACGTTGTGAGTGACAAGGAAAAATTTCTGGGAACAGGGTTTCTGAGTCAAAAATCAAAAATACGTATACGGATTATCTCACGAAACGCCAACGACAGCTTTGACGAGGCGTTCTGGGAGCGCAGAATACGTTACGCATGGGAATACCGTAAGACGGTAATGGCTGAGGATATCGAAGCCTGCCGACTGGTATTCGGCGAAGCAGACGGCTTTCCTGGGCTGACTGTGGATAGGTACGGCGAACTTCTGGTTACACAGACTCTTTCAATAGGAATTGAAGGTATAAAGCCCATGCTTTTCCCTTTGATCTATAAAATTCTGATAGCGGACAATCAGAAAATAAGCGGAATTTTTGAGAGAAACGACGTTGCGATCCGTGAGCTTGAGGGCATGGAGCAATTTAAGGGCTGGTTTTCTCTTGAAGGAGTGCCGAATCCGGAATCCGCCGTTACTCTGATAAGAGAAAATGGAATTGAGTACGAGGTCGACGTTGAAAACGGACAAAAGACAGGCTTTTTCCTTGACCAAAAGTATAACCGGCGTGAGGTTGCAAGGCTCGCGCGGGGGAAACGGGTGCTCGACTGCTTCACGCATACAGGCTCTTTTGCGCTGAACGCCGCGCTCGGCGGAGCGGAACATGTCTGCGCGGTTGACGTTTCGGAAAGCGCGATTGAGATGGCACGAAGAAACGCCGTTCGTAACGGACTTGAAGGCAGGATGGATTTTCTTGCCGCCGATGTTCTGGATTTGCTTCCCGAGATGGAGCGAAAAGGGGAGAGACTCTATGACTTCATCATACTCGACCCTCCGGCCTTCACAAAGTCGAGAAAAACCATTGACAGCGCGCTGAGAGGCTACAAGGAGATAAATTACAGGGCAATGAAGCTATTGCCGCGCGGCGGCTATCTTGCGACCTGCTCCTGCTCGCACTTTATGCCGGACGAGCTGTTCAGGAAAATGCTCAAATCTGCGGCGAGGGACGCCGCGGTGGAGCTTCGACAAATTGAAGCCAGACAGCAGGCGCCTGACCACCCGATCCTTTGGAACGTACCGGAAACAGATTACCTGAAATTCTATATTTTCCAGATAGTATAATAACAGCGGATACCGTTTCAAACGGTATCCGCTGTTATTATGTAAACCATTATAAGCAGCTCACCAGCGCGGAACGTGCCGCGAAATTTTTGCGGTTATCCTTGTAAAGATTCTTGTAAAGCTCAAAGCCAGCATCGTATAGAGCTCTATTGGAGCTTTGTGGGAAATATGAGGCGTTTGGCTTTACAAGTTTTGAAGTTTCGCTGAAGCCGCCTATCAGTCCGAGCCCGATCGCAGCGGTGACAGCCGCGCCGACCGCTCCAACATTCTGTGGATTTTCAACAGTTTCAATGGTGCAATCGAGTGTGTCTGAAAGTATCTGACAGGTGACGGCGGAAAGCGCTCCACCTCCGACAAAACGGATTATCTCCGAGGTTTTGGTCTTCTTTTTCTGAGCTTCAAGCATCCAGCGCATATGGTAGCAGAC
>JASDTK010000299.1:369-798 GCA_041891555.1 Oscillospiraceae bacterium | reverse complement strand
GATTACTGAGCGTATTAGCTGTGTCTTTCCGGTATCCAACCCTATGTTAATGAACATGCCGCGTGCCTGTGAATCCTCAAAAGGACAGCGGTTGCCGTGCAGCCACGGTGTAAAGATGACGCCGTTCGAGCCAGCGGGTATCTGCGAAACTACATACATCATATAATCATAGAGGCTCTTATATATGGCCTCCTGGGAGTCCGATACGTGCTTTTTTTCAAGATAAATGTCGATTTCGTCGAGCGCAAGATGATCCTTTACCCATTCAAGACATTTCCCTGCCGTTTCAAGCTCCGCGAAATAGTTGTAGAAGCCGGGATTTGCCCCGACGACAGCAGCAATCTTGGCGGAAACATCTACCTTCGGCCTGTCTACTACTGTTGACACCCAGCCGGAGGTCCCGCAGTAAACATGAGTAGAGTGCAGTTT
>JASDTK010000299.1:0-359 GCA_041891555.1 Oscillospiraceae bacterium | reverse complement strand
TCAAACGGGGCAGATGCGCATAGCGCACGCCGAGCATGTCACACATACTGCGGCTGAAGCCCTCGCGCCCCTTGCGAATATCGTAGAGCATAGTTGAGAAAGCCGAGTCCGCGGTCATAACGAATTCACCGCAGCAACGGTGGATTAGGTATTCCTTTACGTCCAGCCAGCAGCGCACCTTTTTGAATAGTTCGGGCTCGGTGTTTTCAACCCATTTGTACTTCCAGATGGGATCCTTCACGCTCGCGGCGACTGCTCTGGTTATATACAGGGATTTCGCGAGCCTTACAATATTGCATCCGTCGACGGTAACTCCGCGGGACAAGCCGTCTCTCAGTTCTTTTACGGCGCGCTGATCC
>JASDTK010000298.1:0-9858 GCA_041891555.1 Oscillospiraceae bacterium | reverse complement strand
GAGTGTGAGAGGGGAGAAGGGCATGAAACCCTAATGCGAAAAAGGGTATAATACCCCCCTGTATTAAAAGCTCATCGTTCAAGCTCCTTTTGCTTTTGCCGATAATGATGATAATACTCCAGCGCTTTGAGTATATATTCTTCGGTTTGCTTAGGAGAGATATTGTCGGGGATGTACTTGCGGATTCGTTCTGCCGGAATACTGAATCTTGCATGCTGATTAGGTTTTTCCTCACTGATTATGGAGAGAATAACGTCTTCGTTGAGCTTTCCGTTCTTTGAAAAGTCACGCATTTTAATGGCCTGTGCCAGAGACGGGGTTGCCTCCTCGGAAGACATGGTCTCTGTCAAAGATTCCTGCTCCTCTTTTGAAAGATACGAAATCTCGACGGCAGGTCGGATAGCGATTTTGCCGTCGTCGACCATGTCCAAAAGACCGGGTGTAAGATTGGTAAGGCGAATATAACGCTGAATTTGGCTGTGACTGTCGGGGGAATTGTCAGCCAAATACTCGTGTGAAGATTTGTTATCGAAATTCTGCCCCACTGGGGCAGAATTTTCTTTAGCTGGCCTTCCGGCCTGCCTTCTCATAGCATCCAGCTTCATTTTGTATGAGAAAGCCTTTTCGCTTGGCAGGATATTAGAACGCTGTAAGTTGGATTCAACCATAAGAATAATGGCTTCATCCCGTGTTAAGTCCTGTATTTCAGCTCTCACTGTAACGAGACCGGCAAGCTCGCAGGCTTTTCTTCGCCTGTGTCCGGAAACAATCTCATATCGTCCGTCTTCTTTCGGGCGAAGGGTAATCGGGGTGATGATTCCGCGCTCTTTAACGCTTTGGACTAGCTCATCCATATCTTCGTCCATTTTCACCTTGAACGGATGCTCGGGAAAATCGTCAATTTTCGAAATGGGAATGTCCAATATTTTTGGAGCGCGGTTTTCTTCACGGCCCTTATCGTCCATGAAGAGCTCATCGTACGCTTTCTTCAGATCGAGATCGATTGTTTTGACGCTGCTCATTGTTAAGCACCTCCTTCGTCAGCTGCTCATAAGCGGCGGCAATCTTTCCGTTACCGTCGTGGGCGAAAATGCTCTTACCTTCAATACCGGTTTCGGCCGCTCTTACCGAGAACGGGATTTCGGTATCAAAAATGCGGAGATTATCGCCGGTTTGGCGAAGCGAGTTGATGATTTCTTTGGCGTTATTTGTACGGCTATCCACCATTGTCAGTAAAACGCCGTCAATCCGCAGCTTGGGATTAATTTGCCGCTTGACTTTTGTAATTGACCGCATCAGCAGATACAGGCCCTTCGTGGATAGATAACTGGCCTGAGAAGGAATCATTACGCTGTCAGCAGCAACAAGCGCGTTTATTGTCATCATCCCCAGAGACGGCATACAGTCGATCAAAATGTGGTCATACTTCTGCTTCAGCGGTTCAAGTGTATCCCGCAAAACATACTCGCGGCTCATAACATTGATAAGTCCGACTTCAAAGGCTGACAGTTCAATGTTAGAGGGAATCAGATCAACGCCCTCAGCATGATGAAAAATGCCGTAGTCCTCAGGCATAGCTTTGTCTTCAACTATGTTCTGCATGAGTGTTGCAATAGAGGTGGGGAGCTCGTCGGGCATTTTTACGCCGAGGCTTACTGTTAAGTTGCCTTGCGGGTCAGCGTCAACGAGCAATACTTTCTTTCCGCTTCTAGCAAGACCGATTCCTAAATTTACAGCGGTCGTAGTTTTGCCTACTCCGCCTTTCTGGTTCGTGATGGCAATTACTTTGCAGTCTTCCATGTGAGTTCACTCCTTTCCGAGTAAATAAAAAAGCCCTTCCTGGCTGACGATGCCGGAAGGACTATGTAAGCAGCAGAATTCCTTATGTTGGGTAAAAAGCTTTTTATTTCATTAATAATATCGTGCTATATTGTCAGCTTTTTGAATTGCTTGCGAGAAGCTCAAACGCATGAACATGAACATAAATGAATTGACACGGGATATTCTACAACCTACACCACTTTCGTGTCGAAATATAAGATTTAAATTGAAAAAAACGGGAAAATGTGGTATAAATTATTGACGGTAGGCGTTTTGGCTTATGCCTGCATTGAACTGGCTTTGCCGTACGGATTTCTGCGCGGCATTTTTGCTGTATATGGACAGAGAGCGTTGATATATTATAGATTTATTCGCAACGAGCGCAAAAAGGAATTTGTAAAGGAAATTGAAACTCAAAGAAAGGTCCAAGAGTCGAGCATAACAACGCTCAATTCTCGATGAGGAAAGGCATGTTAGAAATTACAGACGATTACAAAAAAGCTTTGGAAGGATACCGCTTTATTGATCTCTTTTGTGGAATTGGAGGATTTCATCTAGCATTAAGCTCATTTGGTGCCAAATGCGTGTTTGCCTCTGATATTGATAATGAGGCACGAAAAATATATAAACGCAATTTTGGAATTGAACCTAAGGGAGATATTAAGCTTATTAAAGAAGAGACCGAGATTCCAGCACACGACATCCTCTGTGGCGGGTTTCCATGTCAGGCATTTAGTATATCAGGTACTCAAGCAGGGTTTGAAGACGAAAAAACAGGAAAACTGTTTTTCGAAATTATTAGAATTGCAAAGCAGCATAAACCTCAAATGATTCTTTTAGAAAACGTAGCTAATCTTGAATTCCATGATGGCGGAAAGACAATAAACCGTATATTAGAAGAATTAAGGCAAATAGGGTATTCCACCCATGAAAAGATTTTATGCGCAACAGATTACAATATTCCGCAATGCCGACGGAGACTCTATATTGTTGCATACAGGACTAACCTTAACGTCGCAACTTTTACTTTTCCAAAGAAAATTCCCTTAACGCGCAACTTATCATCAGTGTTGGAAGCAGCAAACGAATCAACAAAATCATGCGAAATTAGTAGAGATTATCACCTCCGAGATAATTACCAGCATATTGAAGCAGAATGCAAAAAACTATACATAAGAATAGGTGAAATTGGTCTTGGGCGGCAGGGAGAAAGAATTTATAGTGTAAAAGGTTGTGCCACAACGCTTTCATCAAGCGGTGGCGGTTTGGGAGGAAGGACAGGAATTTATCTCATTGATGGGAAAATTCGAAAGTTGACGCCGAGAGAATGCGCTCGCCTAATGGGTTTTCCGGACACATACAAGATAGCTGAAACGCATAATCAAGCCTATCAGCAATTTGGAAACAGCGTTGTTGTTGATGTACTACAACAAATTTTAATTCAGACAATCAATGCTCTACGAGGAGGTCAGCCATGAGCAATCAATCTATAAATTTTACAATGAATTACTACGCGTTAAAGACGTTTGGGAGACAGCAGTATTCCAACGCTTGGGCTGCTTTATCTGAACTCGTTGCAAACGGTTTTGATGCTGGTGCAGCCAATGTGCATTTGTACATTAACATGGTGGATAAAAAGAATTCGATCATCGAAATTATCGATGACGGATGCGGCATGGACGAAACTGACCTGCAAGATAAATATGCCAAAATTGGACGGAACCGGAGGATTGAAAACCCCAATGATAATGCAGCGGGGCGCAAAGGTATTGGCAAACTTGCAGCATTATACTTATCGGATGAGTACCAAATCCTTTCTGTCAAAAAAGGTCAAGCTACCGCTTGGGGTGTAAATGTTGGTGGTAAAAATGACACTGACATTCCTAGCCTTGAAGCAATTGATCTTTCAGAAATTCACCCAGTATGTGAATCAATCTGGCAGAGGTCTGAAAGAGAGCAAGGAACAATGTTGCGACTTCTGAACGTCGATTTGACAAGAATAGGTGACAGGGCAATTGATGCACTAAAACAACGACTGTCCAATTATTTTCTTTTCGATTCGTTGAACAGTGCACTTTATCTTTGCATCATACGGAAAGCAAGCGATTCTGTTACTTTTGAAAGAGTTCAAAAGCAAATAGCTTTCGACAACATGTCTCATATCTATTATTCGGATATTTCATTTATTGATGTGCACAAAAAAGAATTTAAGGTTGAGTTTTTCGATAAAATGCGCAAGAAGAAAATGCTCACTTTGGACAGAGTTGTTGAGGGATTGCCTGATGATGTATCAGGTGCCCAAACCGGCAACAGAGTATTGATATCTGGAACAGGTTCATTTTACGGTATAACAAAGTTCTATTCACTCACAGGGTGGATAGGTGTTCACTCTTCAATTGAGACTACCTCAGCGCAAGAAAATGATGATAGATTTATCCGAAATGCTTTTTATAATCCAAATCAAATTAGAGTATATGTTCGTAATAAGCTGGCAAATGAAAATGTCTTGGCACGGCTTGGTTTAACGGGAACATACTCCAATTATATTGAGGGAGAGGTATCTTTTGATATTCTTGACGATAACGATTTCGAAGATATTGCGACATCGAACAGGCAGGACTTTTCAATCGTTGATGACCGAGTAAGGTTACTTCTCGATATTCTCAGAGGGCTTTGCCGACAATTATTAGCCCGAAGACAAGAACTTGCCGATAAGGTGAATGCGGAAAAAGTAAAAATTGATACAGGGATTCAATCAAAACAAAAAACAGGCTTTGCAAGAGAAACCCACCAAGATTTACTTTCTGCAGGTGTTTCTCTTGAAAAAGCCAATGAGTTGAGCGTAATTATATCCAACAAGTTAAAGGGCGATTATGATTTAAAAACAACATACAAGCTCTTTATTTCACATGCTTCAAAAGACCGTATATTTACTGATTTTATTTCTAATTATTTGAAGTTCCGTGGATTTCATTGGGATAAGGATGTAGACAAAACAGATATTTTCTACACTTCTGATGGAATTGATATTACAGACACTACCCCACTTGCCGACATTATCAAAAAGATGATACTTGACGCTAATACCGATATTCTATTCTTAACATCAAAGAACTTTATGGACAATCAGTACTGCTTGTTTGAAGGAGGTGCCGCATGGGCGACAAGAGCCGTTCTGGAGTACTGCATTATTGCCTTAGACTATAATTCGATTCCTGATTTTTTAACAAATAAAAAGTCGGAATTTGCGTTCAAAACAAGCGATAAGAATTCCTTTATATTGAACGAACAAAGTTACTCCAACATTGTGACCATACTGAATCGTTTGATTTCTCATTTGAATAAAAATAGACAACAAGCAGGTGAACAGGAAGTCGATCTTATCCCAGAGCCCCATTTTGAAGATTTGGTTCAAATGAATGCTTCTGGGAAGGAACCAAAGGATTATATGGATGCCGATGTTTATCAGTATTGGAAAACTTATGTAATCGACCAGTTAGATAGATATTTCGAGACTAATGGGTAATCGAGACCATTCGGGACTACAATACCGCGATTAATGCGTTGGAAGCGTTTCTACCCTACATAGACAATTGGGCAACCTGCGACCTGATATCCCCGAAGGTTTTCAAAAAGCACCTTCCAGAGCTCTATGAGAAAATCAAATTCTGGATACAATCTGACAGAACATATACCGTCCGCTTCGGGATCGGCATGCTGATGAGCCACTATCTCGATGATGCATTTCGGCCTGAGATGCCTGAACTTGTGGTGGCAGTCCGGTCTGAGGAGTATTACATCAACATGATGATCGCTTGGTATTTTGCCACCGCACTGGTGAAACAGCCCGACACTGTGACGCGAGGAGCAGCGGCTGGAGAAATGGACACATAACAAAGCCGTCCAGAAAGCAATAGAAAGTTTCCGCATAAGCGATGATACCAAAGCATATCTACGCACACTTAAAGTTAAATAAATTATACCCGCCGTTGTACTGAAAATAGAGCAGTATCCTATTGTGCTTGCATATGCTATAACAATTCACAAGTCACAAGGCGTGACATATTAAAGAATTGCCTGTGATATAACAGAATGTTTTACGCGTGGGCAAGCCTACGTTGCATTATCAAGATGTAGTTGCTTGAATGGAATTAATTTGTTGAAGGCAATATCAAGTGCCAAAGTTGCTGCGGATTCTTACGTCAAAGAATTTTACATAAATGCTAAGAAAAACTATACTGCCAACCAACAGAATAATGCTCAGGTGCTTACGCTTAACTTTTCCTCAAAACCTAATCTGCAATACATGGGAAATACAAGGAAGGTAGGGATGAAAAATGCTGGAATCGATGATTACCGAAAATGGCAGAATGCTTCTATGCAACCTAAGACAAATTCCGCCTAACTTTCAGCGTATAAAAGACGAGCTTGATTCTGGAGGCTATTCAGCAGAGAATGTATCGATGGCCGCTTTGCAATTTGTTGCAGACTGCTCTTCCGAATGTATAGAGATGAGTTACCAAAACAGGAAAGTGCATGACTCAATTGACGTTTCCGGCTTTCATAGTACATATGTTTGCGACATAATATGCCTTCTACTAAATTACGGGCTGAACCCTAATGCGATATTTGAAAACTACAATATTATGCAGGAGCTTAAGCACATTAATAATGAGTATCTAGGTGCCGACGCGCTCGCATTACTGCTGGAGCACGGCGGTGATGCTAATTTAATGATAGATGGAGAGACTTTGTTCAGCAGTGTGGATTTTGATGTAATATTTGACGCGTTTAATCAAGAAGACCGCAGTCGATTTGATGCTTTAGTTCATTTCTGGTTTGTCCTTCTTGGCTATGGTGCTGCACCGGAGAACGGAACTAGTCCAATAGATACTTTCGATGATTTTGATATTCGCAACTTGAAAAATCATAGGGAATATACATTTGGATTATCAAGAATACCTTGCCGTGGCGAAAATTGGTCACTGCATATTTTCGACAGAAATACATTATGGGAAGTAGCGCGTCTCTAGTGCAGAAGTTTTCGTATGGTCAATTTACATGCACTTACCTTATTCCTTAGCTGGAATTTGGAGGACCGCATCAGCGATGATACCAAAGCGTATCTACGCGCACTTGAAGTAAAATAAATCATCCCTCGCTGTTGTACTGCAATATATACAGTCTGATAAGCTCCCCGTTGGGCAGACCTGAATCATGATATTTCAGGCGTTTACTCAATGGGGAGCTAATAATATTCGGAATAATGTGTATTTCATAGTAAAAAAAGTCGGAAAAATGTGTTAAAATATAATTAATAAATACGGAAATACGTGTTAATTTGAATGTGTTTCAAAGGACAGTTCGTCGGGCCGTTACCTTCTCATTATATAAAAATAAGCATTGCTTGGGAAGCAACCATGGTCAGCGGTTCAAGCTACGCTAATAATGTACAAAAAAATGGGATGATTACGAACCTCCCACTTTACCTTGTAAGAAAAACAAAAGAGCTGCTCTGACAATCATCACCCCACAGAATACTCCATGAGGGGATTGACATTAATTGCCCACATCTTCATTCCGGCGTACACGCCTATGCCTACATCTGACTCATATTGGAGCTAAAATCCATAACAAAACCCCGGTACTGGCTAAGAGGCACAGCATCGGGGGTTGGTCATTGTTTTATAATCGGGACTGCGATGTGTTTTCCAAGTATTTAACGGTCCGACGAGCTGTGTCAAGGCTTACTTTACTGGGATCTCCATACTTTAGCCAAGCGTTAAAGTTTCCGGGATTCAACCTCAAATCAGCATAGAGCCGGTAGTTGGATACGCCGTTGGCCTTCTGGAGCTTGACAACCTTATTTCGCAAAAGCTCTTTCGTATGATTGTCATTCTGCAGCTGGTTCTTTTTGCTGAGATAACTTCTCCATACTTTTTTATATTCATCTGGCAAATGCGAAGATGAATCTTGAAGCGCCGCTTCGAAACCCGCTTTGTCATATTTGTACGCCAGATCTTTATACTCCGAATACAGCGCAGTTTTTTGGGCTGCACGGAGCAAAACATCTGTACTGTCTGTAAACTTGGCGTAGAGAAGAAGCGGTTCACGAAGCCTTGGATTTTTATTTGCAGCTTCATTCGCCAGCTTGTATAAACTGTTCGTCTCGGCCTCTGAAAGCGACCGGACATAACTCTTCAAAAAACCTGTAAATGTCAGTTCTCTCATGGCCGATACCTCCTTACATAATCATCATAGCTTGCTTTGAAGTCAGAATAGCATCTGTCGTTCAAAGCGCTGACTCTAGCTATATCGACGAATAAATAATACTATTAATTAATAAACAATATATTCAAGTATATCCAGTTTGTCAATGCAATATTCACTGTACTTTGTCATTAAATGACAAGTGTACAGTAATTTGACTTACAGCGGCACCGGGTTTTCGACAAACAATTTCTGCTCATCCGAAGACTTGTTCGCTCACTACATTGTGCAAGCACTGCAAAAAGTATCCACAAAATATAAGTTATTGCAATGTGATGCAAAAACTTTACTTTATGAAATGCTTATACAGTTGTCAAAAGGTGGAATATATCAAGAAAAAATCGCAAAAGAAGCGTTTAGTACGAATAATACCGATAGAGGTTAAATCCGCCGAAAATACGAAGGCGAAAAGTCTAGGTGTTTATAATGATACATATAAGCCGGAATACTCGATAAAGATATCCGACCAAAACTTCGGATTTGAAAACGGAATAAAAACCATTCCGCTTTATGTGGCATTCTACGTATGAATTTGGAAGCTCACGTAGATAGGGTCAGTTCATTTGCGTAGGACATATATGTATATTATTATTCTAAGCGGATATAATAATACTTGATTTGCTCCAGAAAAAGCAGTATTATTGCTGTAGGTGGTGAAAATATGATTAAAACATCTGCCATGCTGATGGATGAACTGAAGAACTATGCGAATCCAACATCAAAGATTAGTCGGCTTGTGGAAAAAGGTGAGCTGTTTTCTATTGTCAGGGGACTATACGAAACCGACAGAAATGTTCCGGGATATTATCTTGCGGCCAGCATCTACGGGCCGTCCTACCTTTCTTTCGAGTTTGCTCTTGCATATCATTCCCTCATCCCTGAGGCCGTCTATCAATTCACGTCTGCGACATTTGAGAAGAAAAGGCAAAAACAATATGCAACACCTTATGGCATGTTTACCTATAGAGACGTGCCAAGCGAGGCATATCCATACGGAGTCGAGCTTCACGAAGAAAACGGCTACGGATTTCAAATTGCATCTCCCGAAAAGGCGCTTTGCGATCAGCTGTATACAATATCACCTGTAAAAAACAGGTCCGGGCTTGAGGAGCTTTTGTTCCGTGATCTGCGCATTGACAGCAACGAATTCCAGAAACTGGACATGCGGTTGCTTGCAGAGCTGGCAAACTGTTACCAAACACAGAATCACCGCTTGCTGCGCATTTATATCAAGAAGGAGGCAAACCAATGAACGCGGTCATTGAACAGATGCTGAAGCCGTATGAGGCCCAAACATTATATGACAAGGAGAACGCCATAAAAGAGGTCGTTCAAGAGATCGTGTTATGCGGCTTGAGCCGAGCCGGGTTCTTCCAGCCTGCGGTTTTCTATGGAGGTACGGCACTTCGGATATTCTGTGGACTCGACCGCTTTTCTGAAGATCTGGACTTCTCCCTTAAGGCTCCAGACTTAAGCTTTGACCTTGCCGCCTATTTGCCGACGCTTGAAAAGGAAGTCCGATCATACGGACTGAACTTCAAAATTGAGGCAAAGGAAAAGAGCGTTGATTCGGTAGTCAAATCGGCATTTCTGAAAGGGAATACCAAAGAACATATTTTGATGTTCTATGCCGATGAGCGCCTTGCCCCGTCTATTGCAGCAAGCAAGCTGATCAAGGTGAAATTTGAAGTCGATACCAATCCTCCGGCATTTGCAACCTTCGAACGGAAGTATCGGTTGCTGCCTATTCCCTATGAGATCAACCTT
>JASDTK010000297.1:0-9868 GCA_041891555.1 Oscillospiraceae bacterium | reverse complement strand
CTTACCGATTGTACATCTACGCCGTATGCGCCATACTGATATGGAAGGTACGCCTCAACTGCCTTTGCCGTCAGGTGCAGATGGTCTGCGATTTGCACTGTGCTTAAACCGGCATTCTTCAACGCGGCAACCTGTCGACTGGCGGGACTGCTCCACATCCCGAGTGTGATCAATATTCTACGGCACTTCACCTCTGATATGTGGCAGTAATCTGCAGCCTTTTTGACCGACCCCAATTTCCCAAAAGCTTCGCCAACACGGGTGAATAAATCTTCTGAGCTTTCGCGTTCCATCATAATCACCCCTTCAATGGCAAAAGCATACCACAGTATTCAAATAATCACAACCTAATGTTTAGCGCAAACTAAATTGAGTTTTCAAATTCAAAGCCGACATTTCGAAAATGTTGTTGACCTGATTTCCAATCTGATATAAAATAACAAAAGTAGCTCTGCGCGATTGCGCTGACAAGAATGAAAAATGGTCAAAATCGACCACTTTGAGAGTTGAAAGTTCGAATCCCCCTGAACGGCTTCGTTCTTCCCTTTTTGAACAATTCATCATTTTTGAGCAGTAGAGGCACGGGAAGGTTAAAAGAATTTAAAGTAGTCTTTAGTGAGTAGTCTTTAGAATTGTAGGTTTACAAAGCTTTTTGTTAACTAGAAATGAAAAGCTTGAACACTACTCATTTTAACGAAAAACAAATTCTTAACCTAAGAGAGACAGTGCACAAAACGCACTGTCTCTTTCCTTATAATAAATACACTATTCGATTTATTATGTTTTATAATTTTACAATAGCATTAAAGGCTATAGAGATTTTTTGTTTTGGGCTCTTGCTGCTGATATTCACCAAGAATAATGCGATACTTTTCTTTTAGTATTGATAGTTCATTTTTTAATTTTCTGTTTTCTTGTAGAAGGGTATTACTTTTCTTCTCAAGTCTTCTTTGAGAGGCATTAAGTTTCTCAATTGACTGATTTAATCTTGCAATTTCTAATTGAGAGTTTTCGTTTTCTCGCATTGTTTCTGGAATACCTTTATTGAACTGGGGATATTTATTTAAGTGTTTTTTTATATATGGCGCTCTCAAAGAATCTCTTGACATTTCAATCTCTTCTGCTAAAAGGGTTTTTGTGATTTTTCTGCCTGAAGCAGCAATTTCAGCAATAGCTATATCTATTTTATTAAGCGTTGCTCTTCTCTGATTTTCTTGCCGCTTTGCAATTCCAATATTTACTGCTTTATTTTCGCTCATTATGATATCACCTTACTTTTGTTCTTCTCTAATAGTCCCAAAAAACTCAACAGGATTTCTAATTGGGCCTCATCCTCTTCTATGTTACTCTTATTGGGCTTTTTAGATAATTTCTGCTTATTAATACGTTCCTGAATTATCACAACGCACTCTTCGAAATATGGAGCATAGAAGCTTTCAGGCTCAAAAAAATCACATTTAAAGCAATTCCCTCCTCGCCCTTAAAGATTAATCCTTGAAAATATGTACGTTTGCATACACAATAATTAGAAAATAGTTTCGTTCAGAAATTTTCAATTAATTTATCCGGTAATACAATATTTTTGACCCCTCCAGTGAAAAGTATCGTAGCACCGAGACTGCGCGAAAATTGTCAAAAGAAGTCGGAATAGATATTATTTTGTAATATTCAGTCGAAACTGCATTAAAAAAACCGTAACCGTGCTTTGTGAAAGCATAGTACCGATTTTTTTGATTTTTACAATTCAAAAATACGCTTTCGCAACAAAAAAAGCCCGGTGCTTTCGCACCGGCCGAGCCCGCTATTGCCGTGGGAACCTTGTAAGAACCTGCACGTAGTTGCAGGTGGGTCGCCTCTCCGCAGTTTCTCTGCTTCCAACGTCCAAGAACGGTCCATGCCGCCTCGGGAGGCCTGCAATTCACAGCGGAAGTCAGTATACGGCGTCCCTTATAATAGATGTGGGTTTTAAAAGATTCCTCACGCACACAGCAGGTTTCGAAAAACCGCTGTGTCTGTTCACCGAACGGATGCTATTAAACATGTCCGCCCTCAATGAAAGTATACAACCGAAGCCCTAAAAAATCAAAGGAAAAATACTTGAAATATTTGCCTCTCCATGGAACATATTATTCCTCTTCCTCGTCAAAAAGAACCGCGGCAAATAATTCATAGACCTCTTCCAGCTCGTCGGAATCATCAATTGAGCCCAATATTTCTTCGCCGTTTTCCACAATGACTTTCAAAATGATCAGCCCGTAGTCCTCATCATCCTCATCAATATCAGTCGGCAAAAAAGCCATGTAAAAACTGCCCTTATGTTCCAGTGTATGCAGGTGCTCAAGAACATATTCGTTTCCTTCGTCATCGGTTATGGTGATTATATCGTTCCCAAAATCCTCATTCATAATTTTTGCCTCCTGTTATTTGCGGGGCGAAAATCAGCCGTCCCGATAACATATTCTACCTCAAACACCCAAAAAAATCAATCCATAAAGGTATGGGAGAGCAAAGCTTATGAGCCCAGATCCTCAAGCGTCATCATCAGTGTTTCTCTTGAGTAAAGCTTCAGTCCTGTTTCGAGCAGCTTTTTATCGAGTTCCCGCAGCGTTGACACCTGAATATCAGTAACTGTCATTGGGCGTGAAGGGTCATTTTCAACATAAATAGCGACATATCCCTCATAATCTCTCAGAACATAGCAGGTTGCCGCCTGGTTTTCGCTTATACAACTGACAGTTTCCCCTCCGTCTTTCGTTTTTATATTGTCAACAACGGCAAACGCACACAGAAACACCGCAAAAAAGACCAGCATTCCCATAATCGCGATTCTAACTTTTACTTTCAAAATTATACTCCTCCAAATAAGTATTTATTTGGATTATTCCCTTAAACGCTGAATTTAACCTCGCCCATTGACAAAAATATATCTGCAATAATACTATCTCTATTTGACACCATATGTTATAATAACCGCATAGCAGTTGTATTTTTACCTGAATATAAACCACAGTTTATATAGAACCCAACGGAGGTTTCACCCAAATGACTAAGAGGGAAGCAAGAAAAGCCGCGCAGGCAGCGGCGGATACGACAGCGGTAACAGTTTCACATATACTGCGTGTGACCTTGAAAGTATTGGCGACATTGTTACTTATATTCATCACAACGGGGCTTCTTTTTACCTGTATATTCGCATATTACGTCAAGACCAATCTTTCAGACGATCTTAATGTTTCCCTTGAGGACATGACGCTGGACCTCGCGAGCACAATTTATTATACGGATGCGAACGGAAACAACGTACCTCTCGCTTCTCTTCACGGCAATGAGAACCGCGTCTGGGTAGACTATGAAAACATTCCGAAATATATGGCACAGGCGGCGGTCGCCATTGAAGACAAGCGCTTTTATGAGCACCACGGTGTCGACTGGTACAGAACGGCGGCGGCCTTCGGAAACATGTTCCTGAGCATGAAGAACGATTTCGGCGGTTCTACAATCACACAGCAGCTTATAAAAAACCTTACAAAAGATGACGATATAACCGTAGAGCGAAAGATACTGGAGATATTCAGGGCGCTGAAGCTCGAAAAGATGTATACCAAAGATCAAATCATGGAATGGTATCTTAACGTCAGCTTCTTCGGAGAAAACTGTAACGGTGTAGGTACGGCCGCAAGAACGTATTTTGACAAGGATGTCTGGGATCTCGACCTTGCCGAATGCGCCTGCATAGTCGGAATTACGAATTACCCCTACAAATATGACCCCTATATAAGCCGAAATAACAACAAGGAGCGTCAGGAGCTTATCCTGAAAGAAATGTACGATCAGGGTTACATCACCTACGACCAGTACACTCAAGCCGTAAATGAGCAGCTCGTATTCAAACGTGGTGAGAACGAGCAATATCAGGAGCCCATTAACAGCTACTATGTCGATGCGGTAATTGAAGATGTTGTCAATGATCTGATGGATGAAAAAGGCATCAATAAAGAAACCGCCGAGAATCTTCTCTATAACGGCGGCCTCCAGATATATTCTTGTCTTGATATGAAGGCTCAGAGTATTGTTGATAACATATATCAGGATCCTGCAAATTTCCCAACCGTCAAATCCCCCTCCGGCCAATCCCTCCAGTCCGCAGTTGTCCTGCTGGACCCCTATACGGGCGAGGTCAGGGCCTTATCCGGAGGTATCGGTCAAAAAACAGGCAACCTCATTTTCAACAGAGCGGTTGACGCTCTGCGGCCGCCCGGCTCGGCAATTAAGCCAATTGCAGTTTACGGACCTGCAATTGATCAGGGCCTCATATCGCCCTCAACTCTGGTCGATGACAACCCCGATCTTCACCTCAACGGTACGAACTGGTACCCGAGAAATGCGGGAGGCGGCAATGCGGGTGTCATCACGATTCAGCAGGCTCTTACGAACTCGATCAACACCGTTTCCGCCCAGATTCTCGATAAGCTCACGCCCTCCGTCTCATATGATTATCTGAAAGAACGTCTCGGTGTAGTCAGCCTTGTCGATTCCGACCGCGACTACGCGCCTTTGGCGCTGGGTCAGCTCACTAACGGCATAACTGTCCGCGAAATGGCGCAGGCTTATGACGCATTCGCAAACGACGGCGTTTTTACCTATGCCCGGACCTATACGTCAATAACCGATTCAGACGGCAATCTGGTGCTTGATAATACTGCCAAAACAGATGTTGCTTTCAAAGCAAATACTGCTTGGACCATTACCTATATGCTGAACATCGCCGCAACCTACGGTACCGGTTCCGAATCCTATTTTGGCACGATGCCTCATGCCGGTAAAACCGGATCGAGCTCCGACTATTGTGACCGCTGGTTCGTCGGCTTCACACCGTATTATGTTGCCGCCGTCTGGACCGGCTACGACACTCCCGCCCGTATGTATGTTACCGGAAATCCCTCGGCACAGACCTGGAAAAAAATTATGCAGCCGCTGCATGAGGGTCTGGAATATAAGGCTTTCAAAACACCAACTCTGTCAGGCCCGACAAACATTTTCGGTGAGCTCTCCGAAACGCCAAGCCCTTCTCCTTCTGAGGAAACTTCTGAGAGTCCGTCCGGCAGCGGTTCCGGCAATCCCGCAAGCCAAACGGATGTCCCGACCCCCTCCGCACCGGTGCCTTCCATGCCTGTTACTCCGAGCCCCTCAGCAACAACGCAGTCTCACGACTCACCCAAGCCGTCAGAGGATGCCGCATAAATCGATACAGAAGAGTTTACACCCCCAAGAAGCGGAATGCTTCTCGGGGGTGTAATATTAATACTTATATGAGTTTAACCGCTGTATACTGCCCCAGCAGAACTCCTCCCAAGCAAAGGAGCAGATTAAGGCAGATATTCAAGATACCGTGTCTAAGGTCACCGCTAATGAAAAGCTGTACTGTTTCGTAACTGAACGTCGAAAAAGTAGTCAGCCCGCCCAGCACTCCCGTCGTTAAAAACAGCCTCATATTCGGTGAAAAGAGCTCCGAAGAAATACATATTTCCATTATCATTCCGATAAGAAAGCCGCCGAGGACATTTACAAATAAAGTCCCCAGCGGTATTTGCGCTTCGCCCATTTTCGACGAAATCAGATAGCGCAGGACTGCACCTATGCAGCCGCCAATACCGACATAAAATATTTTCTGCATTTTGTCTCCAAAAAAATAATGATCCCACTTTGAAATAAAGCAGGAGTCATCAGCATAAAGCATTTAATGGCGAACCCCATCGCCTGAAAGATAATACCTTATCCCGCTGTAGCTGTCAACACTATTTTGCATATTCATTCACCCTACCAATCTGTTTTCTCTTTTGTTTTGTTTACCTTTGACTTTTTTTGTCGATTGTCATATATTATTAGTCGTCATATATTGTTAGCCTAAATCAGGAGGAAATGCAATGAAAGCAAAGTCGATTCTCGCTCTAAGTCTTGTAACCGCATTCACGCTCGCCTGCTTCGCCGGCTGCGGAAAAGAAGTAATTGTAAGGCCTAAACAGTCCGCGGCACAGGATACTAATCAGAACACGGAACCGAGCACCAAAACAGCATCATACCCATCCAAACTTTCAGAAACGGACGTCGGTGATTTCGAAAATGCTTTAAACGATGAGTCAAATTACGGCTTTCTGCTTTCCGACTATGATGATATCCGTGATGTCGACATGTATCAGGTATTCTACTTAGGTGCGGGGCTACCGGCGCCGGCGGACTTCGCTGAGATCAGAGCTGCCGATGAAGCTACATTTACGAATGGCACGCCGGACTGTGATTCAACCATACTTACGGCTAAGCAGATAAGCGATTTCCTGCTCCTGAAAACCGGCTATACTCTGGCCGATATGTCCAGTAGTTTCAACTGGGACTATGTCCCGGACTATGACGCCTATGTGCACTGGCACGGCGACACGAATAAACTGACCATAAATTGCACAGGTGGACGTCAGATTTCCGAAAACACCTACGAGCTTGAATACGCTTTTGACGGCGGTTTCTATGACGTCGCTGGCAACCTTATGACCGGCGGCATGGTAACCGTGAGAATTGCCGACAATACCCTGCAGTTCATTTCAAACGCTCTGCACTAAGGAACAGAATATGAAGCTGAAGTCGTGGCTTAAGTATTTTGTCTATGCACTGACTATTCTGGTATTAGTTTTCCTGAATTCATTCATCTTCGAACGAATTAGGATTATTCAGAATTTAACGTATACCATCAGCTATTTTTTGTTATCCGTCACAATACTTATTAATATGGCACTCGGCGCGCTCCTCGGAATAGAACATTTGATAACAGAAAGAAGAAAAACCGGCCGCTGGAAATTGAATTTACCCAAAACCATATTTATGGTAATTCCATCGCTATACTTATCTGTTACCTATCTCCTCTACTTCACTGTTATTGGTTGTATTTATAATCCGCTTATAGGGCTTTTGGTCAGCAACAGATATGGTCTGGACATAATTTCTGTTTCTCAGGTTCTTTTCGGCTACTTCATAATAACTAGCTTCTACAAGCAAAGTGAAAAAATCGAATAAAAAGGCATATCCCGTTCCTTACCGGCAACCGGTTAGAAACGGGATATGCCTTATAACGGACTTCATTTTTACTCAAGCTGCTGAAATATAAAGCCCGATTCCGACCAATCAGTGAAGAGGATTTTTCTTCACTATCAGAAGTGCTTTTGTAACTTCAACAAGCACTTCCGTATGATGGTTCATCTTTAGTGTAATAATTTTCGCAATCAATCTGCCTCTGGTAGTAGTGACATAGTGAGGCTCAAGATTATTGAGCGCTATGGCGCAGGCATTGAGCTTGCAAATTTCGCAAGAGCACATGTCCATTTTTGATATGACCTCGTCCACCGTCATTCTGACCAGTTCCTCGGTCGTGTTGGCCAGTATCATTTCACTCTGTTCTTCTTTTGTAATATTCTCGTTGAACAAGCCCATTTTCCTTTCTAATTGGGAGCGTTTCAAGCATTCTCGCTCTTCTGCCCGCTGAGTTAGCGGAAAGCATTTGCCTGCCTCAGAGTCCTCACTACAGGGTTATTTATGATATGTTTTTTATAAGATACTATAGCAAGAGCATAATGCTGGAGTAAATTTTTGTAAAAAAGTAATTATTATGGAAAACCGCCGGAAAATGCTCATATTTCCGGCGGTTTTCTGCTGCTTTGAGCTATATCATCCTGAGTCGGAACTACGCTTAATATTTAGGTCCTCTTCCATTTGACACCTTGCGGCGTGTCCTCAAGCACTATGCCTCTTGCCTTCAGTTCGTCGCGGATGCGGTCAGACTCTGCGTAGTTTTTTGCCTTTCTGGCCGCCTGACGGGCCTCGATCAGCTTTTCAACCTCAGCGCCGATGTCCTCCTCGTGCTTAGTTATCGGAAGTCCAAGAATGCCCGAAAGCTCATCGAATATTGAGGCACAGGCCTTGGCAAGCGCCTTCGTCGGGTTTGAAGCGGGGCTCACAGCTGCGTTAATTTCACGCACCAACTCAAAAATAACGGCCACAGCATCCGCTGTGTTGAGGTCGTCGTCCATGACTTCGCAGAAGCGTTGACGATATTTGCCAAGTCCCTCGGCAAGCGCTTTTTCTACATCCGACATCTCGCCTTCAACACCGTTTTCGGCAAAGAAATTAAGGTTAGCTCTCGCCGTGGACAGACGCTCAAGTGCGCTATTCGCCTGCATCAGAATATCGCCCGAATAGTTCAGCGGACTGCGGTAATGGCTCATTAGCATAAACATGCGTATAGCGTCGTAGCCATATTCACCTGCGGCATCACGGACGGTGAAAAAGTTATTCAGCGACTTGCTCATTTTCTTGTTATCAACGCTGATAAAACCGTTGTGCATCCAGTAGTTTACAAATTTACAGCCGTTTGCCGCCTCGGACTGCGCAATTTCATTTTCGTGGTGCGGGAATATCAAATCCTGTCCTCCACAGTGTATATCGATAGTCTTGCCGAGATAGCGGTTACTCATCGCGCTGCATTCGATATGCCAGCCGGGTCTGCCTTTTCCCCATGGCGAATCCCAACTGGGTTCATCGGGCTTTGCCGCCTTCCAGAGGGCGAAGTCCATCGGGCTTTCCTTGATATCCGTCACGTCAATTCTCGCCCCCGCCTGCAAATCCTCAAGCGGCTGATGACTCAACTTGCCATAAGAACCGAATTTAGCAGTACGGTAATATACGTCCCCGTTAGCTTCATAGGCGTACCCTTTTTCGATAAGCGTTTTGACCATTTCAATAATCTGTCCGATGTTCTCGGTAGCCCTCGGGTGTATGTTCGCCTCGCGCACGCCAAGGCCGTGTACGTCCTTGTAGTATTCCTCGATGTATTTCTCGGAGACCTCTTTGGACGAGATTCCTTCCTCGTTAGCACGCTTGATGATTTTATCGTCAACATCGGTAAAGTTCTGAACAAATTTGACCTCATACCCGCGGTATTCAAGATAGCGGCGCAGCACGTCGAACATAATGAGCGGTCTTGCGTTTCCAACGTGAATATAGTTATACACCGTCGGACCGCAGGCATACATGCTAACCTTGCCATCCTCGATGGGCACAAATTCTTCCTTTTGCATTGTCATTGAATTGAACAGCTTCATTTGTAATCTTCCTCCAAAAACTGGCTTTCTATATTCTACTCGCCTTTTGCTTTTTTATCAAGCAGAGCGTTTATCTGTTCATGCAGGGAAATCAGCTCGTTGGCAATCGGATCCGTGACGCTTATCTGATCGACGTCACCGGCGAAGTTGGTTTTCTGTCCATCAATGCGGACTATTCTCGCGGGGACGCCAACCGCGGTACTGTTCGGCGGCACCTCTTTCAGTACAACGGCATTTGCCGCAATGCGGCAGTTGTCACCCACCTTAAACGGTCCAAGAACCTTAGCGCCAGAGCCTATCAGCACATTGTTTCCGATTGTCGGATGCCGCTTT
Organism: Oscillospiraceae bacterium; assembly: GCA_041891555.1. Lineage (GTDB taxonomy): Bacteria > Bacillota > Clostridia > Oscillospirales > Oscillospiraceae > UBA2658. The sequence continues at coordinate 392 of JASDTK010000297.1, read as the reverse complement.
CCCGTGTCTTTGCCCGTACCGCCGAGAGTCACGCCCTGATACAGCAGCACATCGTCTCCAACTTCCGCAGTTTCGCCTATCACTATCCCCATTCCGTGGTCGATAACCAATCTCTTGCCGATAGTCGCGCCGGGGTGTATCTCAATTCCCGTTCTTCTGCGTGAGCCCTGCGATATCCACCGAGCAATAAATTTCATATCATGCCTGTAAAAATAATTGGCTCTCTTATGCGCCAAAGTCGCGCGCAGGCCCGGATACAGCAGCAGTATTTCCATTGTAGAGCGTGCTGCCGGATCTCTTGCCTTATACGCTTCGACCAATTCTTTGAATTCATCAACCATCGTCATTCTCCTTCAAATAAAAACCAAAACGCCTCTCGCGGACAATTGTCC
>JASDTK010000296.1:0-1676 GCA_041891555.1 Oscillospiraceae bacterium | reverse complement strand
GCGATAAACTACACGCCTGAAGGGAGCGAGATAACTGTTTCCCTCAGCCGCGCTGAAGAGTTGGTCGTTTTTGAAGTGAGAGACGACGGTCCTGGAATTTCCCAGGAGGATTTGCCTTATATGTTTGATCGCCTGTACGCGCGGCACAGTAAAGCTTACGGCCCGCGGCGCGGATTCGGTCTGGGTCTGGCGCTATGCAAATCCATCGTTCAGGCTCACGGCGGAACAATATCAATAGAGAACGCGAAGCCACACGGCACATTGGTTACAATCAGCATTCCGGCTAAGGAGGGTAAAGAAGATGCAGCCACTGATTCTGGTCGCTGACGACGAAAAGACTATACGCAGCTTCCTAAGAGTCTCACTCGAAACCCAGGGCTACAGGTGCGTTGAGGCGGATTGCGGAGCAAGCGCACTCATGCTGGCGGTTTCCCACAATCCCGACATTCTTATACTTGATCTTGGCCTGCCCGATATGGACGGTGTTGATGTCATAAAAAAGCTGAGAAGCATCTCTCAGCTGCCAATTGTCGTTGTATCCGCACGCGGGAATGACAGAGAAAAGGTCGAGGCGCTGGATGCCGGAGCGGACGATTATTTAACAAAACCCTTCAGTGTGTCGGAACTGCTCGCGCGTATACGTGTAATCCTCAGACACAAGCTTGCCGATTACGGTGCGGATAGTCCAGAAACATTTGTGTTTACAGTCGGGGGGCTAAAGGTCGACGAAGAAAAGCGCAGGGTATGGCTGGACGGCGAGGAGGTACATCTTACCCCGATCGAATACAAGGTTCTGGCGCTTCTCATAAGAAATCAGGGAAAAGTACTGACGCACAGGATGATAATCGAAAAGGTATGGGGCAGCGTTACTTCTGACGACACGCAGTCGCTGAGAGTTTGTATGGGAAATCTGCGCCGAAAGTTGAATGAGGATCCGGCTCAGCCAAAATATATTATAACGGAAATCGGTGTCGGCTACCGACTGGCCGATGAATAGAAAAAGTCCTGAAAAGGAACCCCGCAGGGGGTTCCTTTTTCATAACGAAAAACTAACACAGACGCTCAAAGCATCACACCAAAATTATTCGCCGGGCTTTATTATAAAGATGTAAGGAGGCGAATGAAATGAAAGAACCAGAGATAACAAATGACAGGTTTTCAGTAAATATTGCAAACGCGGCGCGATGCCTCCGAAACAATGATTGCGAAAATGCCTTCAAAGAGATTATCGAAGCCATGCTGCTGAACCCGGACGCTCCGCAGCCGCATAACCTGCTTGGAATATTATATGAGCTTCAGGGCGACGGAAACAGAGCGAGGCGCCATTACAGAGCGGCGTATTCACTTGATCCGACATATAGACCGGCTTGCAAGAATCTGGAACAAATTTGCACCGTGTTTGATGATATAAAGCAGCATATTTATACTTATGGTGACGAGCCGGAAGAAAGCGCTGCCGGAAAAAACGGATTGCGGTCGTGGCTATAGGCGAGCCTGACTGAAAGGAGAAGCATATGTATATCATAATTGTAGGCTGCGGCAGGCTTGGCGGCACACTTTCGAAGGAACTCTCCGACGCGGGACACAATGTCACGGTCATTGACAGAGAAAGCTCCAAACTGGATTCTCTAGGAAGCGGATTTAACGGATTAAAGGTAAGGGGTGTCGAGTACGAC
>JASDTK010000295.1:8926-9911 GCA_041891555.1 Oscillospiraceae bacterium | reverse complement strand
CAAGAATATCAATATGGCCACAAATTATATTTTGACAAACAAAGAAATTGTGCTATAATATGCGAGTGATTGGTTCGGTCACAAATTTATTCGGGCTCGTAGCTTAGCTGGTAAAGCGCCGCGTTCGCAACGCGGAGACCGAGGGTTCGAATCCCTTCGGGTCCACCAATAATAATCAGGTAAAAAATCAGATGCCGTGCTTTACCGCATGGCATCTGATTTTTTATCGTTTCCGCATTGGAAGGTCGGAGGGCCGCACAGGCGTCTTGAAGTTCCCGGAAAAATATACTATAATACTAGAAGTCTAACGTAAAAAATCTTTGTGGCAAATGAGATTATTAAAATGGGACTTGCTCCGATTGAAATTACAATGCGGCTGGTGATTATTGAGTCAATTTCAACAAAAAATATCCGTTAATGGGGAACTTCTAATTTTTAGGTTAGCAAGGGGAAAGACGATGAGAAAATTCTTAAAAATACTTGAATGGCTTGGCATATCACTTCTTTCAATAATTCTTATCATAACCGTTGTCTATTTATTGCTGCCAAAAGGGCCAAGAGACACCATGGAGTTTGACGACCCCTACCATACGGCAAGGAACGCCGTCGAGTCGGATGATTACATGGCAGCAACGGGGACTCCATTCGCGACAAAGGCAGCAATGGGTATCATGGATAAGGGCGGAAACGCATTTGATGCCTCTATGTCCGCCTTATTGGCCTTAAACGTGACCTTCAGTCAAGCCGCAAGCTTTCCGGGCGTTGCGCCTATACTGGTTTATGACTCTGAAGACGACGAGGTAGAGAGCTATATCGGGGCGGGCAAAGCGCCGGAAAAAGCAACGGTAGAGTTTTTCAAATCAAAAGGCTATAACAATGTTCCGAAGTATAAGCTCATCGCCCAGCTCCTGCCCGCATCCCCGGATGTCATTATCGCCATACTTAAAGAGCACGGCACCATGAGCTTTTCCGATATCTGTGAGCC
>JASDTK010000295.1:3931-8916 GCA_041891555.1 Oscillospiraceae bacterium | reverse complement strand
GTTCCCATCCATTATCAGATTCTGGATGACATGGATCTGAACATATTTGAAAGAGCCGGCTTAACCGTTATGATGCCGTATAATTCAAAGGTGTTTTTCGGCGGCGAGTGGTGGAGGCCGCTTCATCACAATGAACGCCTGGTTTTAGGAGATCTCGCAGATACCCTTCAGGCGCTCTGTGATGCAGAGAAAAAAGTTCTTGACGCTGGCGGCAGCAGGGACGAGGCTCTGGACGCTGTTAGAGATTATTTCTATAACGGCCCTATTGCCGATACTATTGCCCAGTATCACGAGGAAAACGGCGGACTCATTACAAAAGAGGATTTAAGTAATTACAGCGGCGGCTGGGAAGAGCCTCTGTCCGGCAGCTACGGCGAATACACAATATTTGCAAACCAAACCTGGGATCAGGGCGGCGTTGTCCCAATGGCGCTTCAAATTCTCGACGGAATCGATCTTAAGTCCATGGGACATAACTCCCCCGAATACATACACACAGTGCTTCAGGCAATTGAGCTTGCAATGGCGGACAGAGAGGCTTATTTCGGCGATCCCGCTTTTGTGGATGTTCCGACCGAAGGGCTGTTATCTGTTGATTATGCGGCATCCCGCAGGGCGCAGATGACCCCCGGAAAGGCCTTTGGCAAAATGCCGCCGGCCGGAGATCCGTATGCCTATCAGAATACGAATACAGCGGCGGTCGTTCAGCAGGCCGAGCCCTCTGCTTCAACGTCGTCTGCAGCGCAGGATACACCAAGCTTCGGAAAGGATACAAGCTATATCACGGTTGTGGACAAATACGGCAACGCCGTATCAATGACGCCCAGCGACTTTCCCGAATCTCCCATGATTCCGGGCACAGGGCTTAACCTCGGAACTCGAATGACTCAGTTTAATCTTGATGACAGTCCTAACGGACTGCTTCCCGGAAAAAGACCAAGAATCACGCCCAACCCAAGTATGGTACTTAAAGACGGAAAGTTCTTTATGTCCTTCGGAACACCTGGCGGTGACTCTCAAACTCAGGCTATTATTCAGGTTTTCCTGAATATCACCGTGTTCGGGATGGATCCTCAGGAGGCAATAAGCGCTCCCAGATTTATCTCACTCAATTGGCCGGACTCCTTTGCGCCGCATGAATACTATCCCGGACAAATTGAACTGGAAGCCTCCATTTACGATACCTGCGGCGCTCAGCTTGAAGCGATGGGCTATAAGGTCACAAGGCTTGACGATTGGGATAATACGTTCGGCGCCGTATGTGCAATCATTAAGGATCCTAACACCGGAATGCTGACAGGCGGAGCAGACCCACGCGAGGAATCATGGGCGGAAGGCAAATAGCGTTCTCCTGGATTTAGATTTCAATTAATCTTTCAACTAAAAATCCTATACTAGTTACCGGGCTGGGATATTAGCTTTCTGTCGTCACCAAAAAGTCAGGCAAGTTCACGACAAGAACTTGCCTGACTTTTTTTGCTTATTGCGAGGACTTAATTATAAATAAGAGTACTGAATATCTTGAATAATTTCTCAGCCGTAGAATAAATAAAAAAGTAGAATTGTCGGCTGCCGCAGTTTTTTTCTCGCTTTGGGGAACAGTTTTGAACCGAAAACTGCCGGCAGCGTACAGTCTATACTTTCGCCCTGAAAAGATTTGGAGGACAGAGATATGAAAAAAAGCTTCAAAAAAATCAGGTATTATTTGCTGGGTCTTGTTCTGATACTGTCGATTTCACCGATGACGGCGATAAACGCCAGCGCGGCCGCAGAAATCACTATCACGGGAGCTTCCGGCGGCACTTATATTTCGAACAGTACAGCGTATATTTTTCCCGCTATCAATGTAAGCTGTTCGGACAATATCACGGGAGGAACCGTCAACATCAACGGCTTTGTATCGGGCGATACACTCAGCTGGACTGACGGCAGCGGTGTATCGGGTAGCTTTAACAGCAGCAAGGGAGTAATGACCATTTTCGGCAGCGCAAGCGCCGCGAGCTATCAGACCTTCCTGCGGAGTATAACATTCCGCACCTCCGCGACAAGCGGCTCGAGGACTTTTGAGATTTTGCTCTCCAACTCGGGCAGCAGCGCACTGTATTACAGCGGAACCGGACATTTTTATGAATACGTCAGTTCCGGCACGACATGGAGCGGAGCATTTAACGCAGCGGCGGGCAGAAAGTATTCTTACGGAGGAATTGATTACTCAGGGTATCTTGCCACTATCACGTCTTCCGAAGAAAACGCGTTTATTACGGACAAGCTCGGGGCTGATGCGTGGATCGGTGCCAGTGATTCGGCTTCCGAAGGCACATGGAAATGGGTCGCAGGTCCTGAAAATGGCAATACGTTCAGTTATTCGAACTGGAATGACGGCGAGCCAAACGATTCCAGCGGCGAGGACTACGCCGAAATTTACTGCAGCAGCGCAGGAACTAAAGGAAAATGGAATGACCTTAACGGAACCGGCTCTCTCGGCTACGTTGTCGAATACGGAACCAGCCCCATCAGTCTTGGTTCCTCCGGCTCCGCTTCCTCGACGTATACGGTAACGACGGTCGTTGCTCCGACCGTTGCGACAAAAGCGGCGACGGGCATAAGCTCAAACTCGGCAACGCTCAACGGCAATGTGAGCTATGACGGCGGCGGAACGGTCACAGGCCGCGGATTCAATCAGACTGGAGCATCCGGCAGCGGAACGGGCAGTTTTTCAGCTTCGTGGACGGGACTTGCGCCCAACACTTACTATACATATTACGCTTACGCGACAAACAGCGCGGGAACCGCCAACGGCAGCAGCTCCGGCTTTTATACTCTCGCTGCCGTGCCCGGGCTGACGGCTGCTTCTCCGCAGTCGGACGGCAGCGTTGTTCTGACTTTAAACAAAAACTCAAACTCCAATTCCACGCAGTACTTAATTCAGTGTGCGACGGACAGCGGCTTTACAACTGGAGTAAAAACCGCGCTCGATTGGACAAGTCCCGGCGTGGGCAGTACGCTTACGGTTCCGAAATCAGTCATCAGCCCCGGCGTTGTATATTACTACAGAATTATGGCGAGGAATGCTCAAAACGCGGAAACCGCTTACGGCGCACTGACAGTATCCGCGACAGGCGTCTCTCCCGCCCCCTCTACCGTAACGGTAACCGCCGACACGGACACGCAGGCGACGGTTACATGGAGCGCCGCAGATGGCGCGGTATCTTATGATGTTTATGAAAACGATGTCAAAGTCGCAAGCGCCACCGCAGCGCTCACCCTTACGCGCAACGGACTGACACCCAACACCGCATATAAATATGAAGTTGTCTCGAAAAACGCGGGTGGAGACAGTCCCAAGTCCACGGCGGTCACAAAGTACACGCTTGCTACCTTGCCGCAGATAACTTCCGCCGCAACCTATCAGAACGGAAGCATAATCCTCACCGTCGACAAGAAACTGAATCCGGATTCGACAACAAAATATACAATTGAACGCTCTCAGGACAGCAGCTTCGGTACAGGCGTCCAAATAGCACTCAATGCCGGCTCGCTCTCCGGAACCACCACAGTAACAGTATCAAAGTCCGGCAGCGACGAAAGCGCCGGAGTGCTTCCAGCAAAAACTTATTATTTCCGCATCAAGGCAATCAACGGCAACAGCGTTTCAACCGCTTATTTTACCACGACCACAGGAGCCATGACCGTTCCCGAAATCCCCTCCGCGCCGGTTCTGACTTCTCAGCTTGCGACTGACGGCTACGGAGTCAAGCAAATCAAGCTCGAATGGACATCCGTGACCGGCGCCGTTTCCTACGATATTTTTGACGGCAGCGGAAACTTCATCACAACTGTCACGGGCGGCACGACCTATACATATAAGAATAACCTGTCCTCCAGCGGCGGACTTGCACCGAACACTAATTATACATTCAAAATCGTTGCCCGCAACGCGGGAAGCTCAGGGCAATACGACAACGGCTGCAGTCAGTATTCAAATTCTTCAAGCGTGTATACCTTTGCAACAACTCCGGACGTTGACGGGCTTGCGGCTTTGGCGGATGGCAATGTATCACTGAAAGTTGACGAAAAGGATAATCCAAATACCACGGAGTATCTTGTTCAGACATCAACAAGCCCGGATTTCAGCGGAGCAACGACTGCTCTGAGCTGGACAAATCCGGGAGCCGACCATCTGCTGACTATCAGTGGGCTTAACCGCGGAACCGTCTACTATTTCCGCGTAATGGCCAGAAACGGCCCGGGCACTGCAACTGTTTGCGGCAGCATAACAGGTTCCATATGTACTATTCCGGCGGACATAGGCTCCGCTCCGACCGTTTCGGCGACCTCCGCCTCACAGCTAAACATTTCATGGCCAGCGGCCGTGAGCGCGACATCCTACGACGTCTATTACAGTGACGGAACTTTTCTGAAAAATGTCAGTGTAAACTCAACAAGCGATACCGGTCTTTCTCCCAATGCGGGAAAGCAGTACAAAATTATCGCTAAAAATTCCAGCGGAAGAAGCATTAATTTCAGTCCCACGTCGACAATCTGCTATACGTATTCCGTTGTACCCTCCCTTACGCTGAGTCCGCAGAAGGACGGAAGCATTAATGTATCTGTCAGTACGGGCGGCAACGGAACGGGCACTCAGTATTATATTGAATACAGCGCCGCCTCCGATTTTTCCCCGGCGTCCTCCTCTGCATATTCAACGAACGAAACCAGGTCAATTACGGGACTCGCTCGCGGCACAAAATACTATTTCCGTGTAAAAGCGAAAAACGGCGGCGGAATTGAAACCTCCTATTCCGCGGGCGCAAGTGCAACCACCATTCTGAGCGCACCGACAATATCCGCGGCCACTCCCTCGGTCGACGGAACAAACTTTACAAATACCGTTTCGTGGAGTGCTGTTGCTGGGGCGCTTAGCTACAACGTTTACCGTGATGGCGTACTGGCGGTTTCCATCTCCGGCACAAGTTTTGCGGATT
>JASDTK010000295.1:2995-3921 GCA_041891555.1 Oscillospiraceae bacterium | reverse complement strand
AGGCCAATAAGTCATACAGCTACACGATGTCTGTTGTGAATCCGGGCGGTGAAAGCAATCTTTCCGGAGCAGCGGTCTGCCGGACTCTGGCGTGCTACCCGTCCTCTGAATCGGTAACGGACAAAACCGCTTCATCGTTCGTGCTACATCTCATGCCCGGAGCCAATATCGGAGACAACGAGAAATATAGAATCACTGTCAAAAAATCATCCGACAACTCCGTCGTTAGGGCTTTTTCGTGGTCGAGCGACCTTGATTACAGCATAACCGGACTTGACAGCACAACACTTTACGATGTGTACGTCGATACCTGCAACAGCGACGACGTCGCGCGCGGGGCCGTGAAGGTGCTGACGCTTTACTGCAACCGCCCTGTGAGCGCGTCTGTTGCCAATGACGCAGACGTTCTCCGTTCAAACAGCGCAGGTCACAACAGCGATTTCTCAATCAGTCTCAAGGTCTGGGATCCGGACGGCGATGATGTGACGGTTTCCGCAACAATTGCGGGACTTTTGCGCACCGCGACGGTCAAGGCGCCTGCTGCAGAGCCTTCTTCCGCAAATGTAACGCTGAGCTGGGACATCTATTCGATTCCCGAGGGCAGCTACAGCGGCATAGTCGTTTCGGTTACGGACGGTAATGACTCAAGTATATCAGCGACATATACGAAGACGCTGGCTGTTGACAAAACCGCTCCCGTAATCGCTCTCACCGGAAGCTCATCTGTTTATGCAGAAGTCGGGGACAGCTATACGGACGACGGTGCCACTGTGACAGGAGACGACGGAAACGGCGTCATCGTTACCGGAGCCGCCGATACAACAAAAACCGGAACCTACACGATTACATATAGTTCCGAGGACGACGCGGGCAACAAAGCATCCCCTGTGTCCAGAACGGTAAAAGTGGTCGAGCCTGTTTCCAGC
>JASDTK010000295.1:0-2985 GCA_041891555.1 Oscillospiraceae bacterium | reverse complement strand
CGGTAGGCGGTGATATACCGACCGCCGGCATCGGTCTGTCTGCGGCTGGCGTGCGCGGCAGTCTTTCGACTCTGGGCGGCACTCAATCCATAGACGACTGCGGATTCATATGGAGCGCCGCGACGATAGCTGACGGCACAGGCATCGACGACGCGAGTGTGACAAAAATCTCCTGCGGGGCCAAAACCGAGCTCAGCGGATTCATTTCAACGCTCTCGGGACTTAGCTCCGAAACCGAATATTTTGTGCGCCCGTATGTGACGGTAGGTGCGAACACTTATCTCGGAGCAGAACAGAGCTTCACTACGCCTGACACCGATACCGTCAATATTTCATTTGAAAATACGGCATATAAAGCGGCTGAAAGCAGCGGCAGCATAGCTGTAAAAATCATTCGGAGCAGCGATACATCAGGAGAAACCACTGTCGATTACGCGACCGGCGATATAACGGCGGCAGCCGGCTCAGATTACACGGCAGCTTCAGGCACGCTCACCTTTGCGGCGGGTGAAACGGAGAAAACCATCACCCTGAATCTTACCGACGACACTGATTATGAAACTGACAAGACCTTTAAACTCACGCTGAGCAATCCGTCAGGCAGCGCAAACATTGTTGGCGGCGCTGATGTGGTACTGACCATAGCAAATGACGACGCGCCTCCCGCTCCTCCGGTGAAAAGCTCCGAATGCGCGATTAAGACTATCACCATTGCCGGCGTCTCGGGCTCAGTTAATGAGGCGGCAAAAACAGTATCTCTGACTGTTTCCTATGGTACAAGCCTTAAAAGCATTGCACCTTCAGCGCTTACAATATCCGATAAGGCGACAATCAGTCCATCTGTTGGAGAATTGAGAGATTTCAGTTCTGCTATTGCTTACACTGTTACGGCTGAAGACGGAACAACGGCGAGATATTTTGTCACTGTCAGTGTTACCGCCCGCTCCTCGGACGCGACGCTTGGAAGCCTTACAGTCAGAAACAGCTCCGGCGGCAGTCTGGTGCTTTCGCCTTCATTCTCCGCCGACACAACGGAATATACGCTCAGCGCGGCATCCGATACTTCGGTTATTGACATAGCGGCGGCGGCAAACTATCCCGGCGCTGCTGCATACGTTTATCTGAACGACGTTCTTGATACTACGCCCGATTCAATAAGTCTCAGCTACGGAACCAACAATATTAAAATTATAATCAGGGCCGAGGACGGTACTGAAAAAACCTATAGAATAACTGTTACAAGAGCCGCCGCCCCGACGAGCTCGGACGCCGATCTTACGGGTATCGTTATTAAAAATGGCACTCTCTCCCCCGCTTTTAATAAAGATGTCGTGAACTATAATGTCAACGTCGCAAACAGTGTTACTAAGGAAGCGGTCACGCCGACGCTTTCGGATTCTTCCGCGTCCTACACAATGCTTGTAAACGGAGTTTCGGCAGGCTCCGGTGCAGACGTGTCCATCAATGTGGGCGCAAACGTTTTTACGATTGTCGTTACGGCTACCGACGGCACGCAAAAGACCTACGCAATCTCTGTCAGCCGTGCTGACGCGCCTTCAGACGGCGGCGGCGTAGGAGGCGGCAGCCCTCAGGGAGGCTCGAATGTTCCGGTAACGGTTGGCGACTCAACAATAAAGGCGGGAACTCAGACGACCGGAAAGACCGAGGACGGCAGAGAGGAAACCACTGTAACCGTAGATAATTCTCTGGTGGACGCTCAGCTCAACACCTCTGGCAGCGGAGCCAGAGTCCTGATTCCCGTTTCAGGCTCTCAGGAAGTAAAAGGCTGCTCGCTTACCGGTGAAATGGTGCAGAAGATGGAAAACAATAATTCCACGCTGCAGATACAAACCGAGAATGTGACCTACAGCATTGCGGCAAGCCAGATTAATATCAAGGAGGCCGTTTCGGGGCTTGGAAGCGATATCAAGCTTTCGGATGTTACGGTAAAGGTCAAAATCGAAAATGCCTCCGCCGAGACAGCCGGTACGATAGCAAAAATCGCGGGAACCGACGGCTTTGCGGTAATCGTTGCGCCGGTTGAATTCAGCATAACCGTCGGATACGGTGATAAGACTGCAACGGTCGACTCGTTTACAAGCTATGTAACACGCACTGTCGCTATACCCGATTATGTAGATCCCGCAAGAATTACAACAGCGGTCGTAATCGATGATGACGGCAGCGTCCGCCATGTGCCTACAAGGGTTGTTAAGATTGACGGCCACTATTACGCCGAAATTAACAGCCTGACAAACAGCACATACGCCATTATTTATAACCAGGCCTCATTTACTGATATCTCGGCTCACTGGGCCGAAAGTGCAATAAACGATATGGGCTCAAGAAAAGTTGTGACAGGCGTCGGAAACAACCTTTACGCCCCTGACCGCAGCATCACACGCGCCGAGTTCGCGGCGGTAATCGTAAGGGCGATGGGGCTTTCTCAGGGAACAACAGAAAGTGAATTTACGGATGTTGCTCTCGGCGACTGGTTCAACGGCTATGTCGATACAGCTGCAAAATATGGGCTGATAACAGGCTACGACAGCTTAAGCTACGGTCCCAATGGCAACATCACACGCGAACAGGCAATGGCCGTTATCGCGCGGGCAATGAAGCTTACAGGTCTTAGCGTAAGCCTCACAGCCAACGAGACAGACGCCCTGCTGGCGGAGTACACAGACTCGGCTTCAATTTCTGATTATTCGAATGCAAGCATCGCGGCCTGTGTCAAGGCGGGAATTGTCATCGGTACCTGTGACGGCAGGATTTCACCGAAGGGCTGCGTGACCCGTGCCGAGCTTGCAGTCATGGTATCGCGTCTGCTCCAAAAGTCAGAACTAATCTGATAAAATTACAAAATGGCAAGCGCTCCGGCAGAGCATCATGCTTTGCCGGAGTGTTTTTAGTAGAAGGACACCTTCCACCTGTATCGGATAGTAAAGGCTTCTATTTCGAAAGCCGATATGGTATAATATTATT
>JASDTK010000294.1:0-1686 GCA_041891555.1 Oscillospiraceae bacterium | reverse complement strand
CCTTGAGTCCGCTCGGTTTGTCCCCTGGCAGGTCAATCTGCGTGATATCGCCGGTGATAACGACCTTGGAGCCGAAGCCGATACGCGTCAAAAACATCTTCATTTGCTCCGGAGTCGTATTCTGCGCCTCGTCCAGAATAATGAAGCTGTCGTCCAGCGTTCTGCCGCGCATATAGGCGAGCGGCGCGACCTCAATGTTGCCGCGCTCGAGATATTTTGTATAGGTTTCCGTACCGAGCATATCGAAAAGCGCGTCGTAAAGTGGGCGCAGATAAGGGTCAACCTTGCTCTGCAGATCGCCGGGTAAAAATCCGAGCCGCTCTCCCGCTTCGACGGCGGGACGCGTCAGGATAATGCGGTTGACCTCCTTATTTCGGAAGGAGGAGACAGCCGCCGCGACAGCGAGATAGGTCTTGCCGGTTCCGGCAGGACCTATGCCGAGCGTTATGGTGTTGTTCGTGATGGCGTCAACATATTCCTTCTGGCCTATGGTCTTTGCCTTGACTGGCTTGCCCTTGCTGGTTATACAAATAACGTCGCCCGCAATTTTATCGATTTTGCTCTCCGCTCCCTCGCGGACGAGCTTAATAATATAGCGCACATTCTGCTCGTCGATGTTTTCACCGCGGGCCGCCAGAGACAGAAGGCCCGTGATTGCCTTTTCTGCGAGCATCACATTTTCCGCTTCGCCCGTTATATGCAGCTCCGCGTCCCTGTCGACAACCTTGACGGCAAGCTCCGCTTCGACTATGTGTATGTTCCTGTCAAAGGAACCGAAAACGCTTATTATCTGCTCCATACGGTCAACCGGCATAATTCTCTCTGTCATCAGGATTCTTTTTCCTCCTTCGGGGCTTTCGCCTCGCTTATCTCTTCCGCGGACATTTCTTTTTCCGCAGCTATGTTCTGTACACACTCGGCACGGAGCGTCCCGACGGCAAAGCCGTTTACGACACTGAACGTGTATTCGGAGCTGATTATTTCTCCGTCACTGCCGATTTTGCGCATAAGCTCGTCATTTACCAGCGCTTCAAGCCTCGACTTCGCCGCGTCCTCCGGAAAGTCCGCGTCATGAAGTTCATAGGCTTTCGCGGTTTCCTTTATCACCGTCACGGGCAGTTCAAAAAAGCCTCTAATTCCCAGCCTGTGCTCACTCACGATATTATCACAATCAATATCAAAAATTCTACTCTTACCGTAAAAATTTATACGGTCGTTTCCAAATATCAGCGCAAAACGGCTTTTTTTCTCACCCGTATACGCTTTTTCTTCATAGCGGAGCGGCATAATCGCGCTGAGCTCATACCATGTGTGCGCGATAACGCTGCCTTCGGCATGCACAAGCTCCGTTTCTCTGAAGCTTGACGGCACCGCGCCCGATATGAGCGTTTCGTCAGCGAGCGCCGCCTGCCCTTTTTTGAAAAGCGGAAAACCTCGCAAAACGCCCATGCTTTCTATTATGCCCGACTCGTAAGCAACAATTTTAACGGCCTCGTCCTCATCAAAAAGTTCCGGAATGTCAGTCCTTTCCCTTACCTCTATAAGCGCTCTTGATCCGAAAACGCTGACGCTAATCCATTTGAGCTCGGGGATTTCGACAAGAACCTTGCTTCTGATGTTGTCGCTTGTAAATTTTGGCCAGTAGCTGCCGATATACACGCCGCTGTGCTCAAGTACGTTGAGTAT
>JASDTK010000293.1:0-9979 GCA_041891555.1 Oscillospiraceae bacterium | reverse complement strand
ATTCTGTCATGCTGATTGTAATAATCAACCTTGCTTGTAAGGAGCTCAAAATCTGTATGCTCAATATCCGATATTTTAACATCGACATATGAGTAAATTGTTCTAGTCATTTCTTTCTCCTATAAATAGACCACTAAACATTTCAATCTAAGCTTTGCCTGCACATAAATAATAACATGCGCACCTGTACAACAATCTGTACAGGTGCGCGTCGAGATATTTGATTGTTGGTGGACGTTATATTGACCTAGATATGGGTATATCTTTTTTGCGTGGACTCAAAATTAGCCAATTTTTATTTAACAAAATGAAAGCTGGCAGAAAAATCAGAAAGCCAAAGCCGGAAAGCGTTGAAAACAAAGGCCTTTTCGGCATTATCTTTTTTACTGCGTGTCGCCAAAAGAAACCCTGTAATCTCAACGGTTACAGGGTTTTATCATTTTGTTCTATTTGGGGAGAAACTCGGTGCTTGGTGCTTATTTGGTGCTTACCTGATAAAAAGCTATTGCTCTACATATGTAAAAGGCCATGTGCCCCCCTTTATTTGGAGAGGCTCATGGCCTTTTTTTATCCGAGCTTTTTTCGGCTGATCTTGTTCGGACTCAGCATATCTTCAAGTGCTTCGGCCGCAGCTGCGTCAGCTGACTGAATTGCATGAGCGTATATCTTAGTGGTCGTGGCGGCATTTGCATGGCCTAGTCTGTTGGCCACGGTAGTGACAGGCATGTGACTTGCGATCAGGAGGGTGGCGTTTGTATGCCGCAAACTATGGATGCTGATCTGTGGCAAATTACTCCGGGCAACGAAGTCGTGAAACCATCCTGTCAGTGTGTCGGGATGCATCGGCTTCCCGTCCCAAGCAGTGAATAGTCTGTCGCTCTGTTGCCACCGATCACCAAGTTTCAGTCTCTGCTCGGTCTGCCATATTCTGAACTCCCTGAGGGCTTGGAAAACTGGGGACGACACCTTTATTGCTCTTTCAGAGGAGATGTTCTTCGTATCGTCCTCAAATACTCCTTTGTCCGGTAGGTATAGGGAGCTACGTCGCACATGGATGACTTGATTCACGAAGTCGACGTCCGGCCACTCCAACCCGAGCAGCTCGCCACGCCTGAAGCCCGTATAAAGCAGGAGCTGGATCGCGGTACGGTATTGGATGTCCTCGTTCTCGAGCTGCTCAAGTAAAAGTGCGACCTCTTTCTCGTCCAGATAACGCGGAGTGCTTTTGTCGGCCTTTGGCGGCTTCACACGCTCACACGGATTAGAGAAAATAACCTGCCACTGCACAGCCGTCGCAAGGATCGAAGAGATTAGGCGGTGATGATGGAGGATGGTCTTGGCCGACAGGGTGCTGGCCTCCTCAAGCGGCTTAAATAATTGAGCCAGAGGCACTTCGAGAGCTTTGCTTATGTTCTCTGCACTGCTACGTGCAATGTTCTTGTCTTGCGTGATAGAGTTGAGCACTGCCGTGCTGACATTGGCCAAAGGTGCGAAGCTGGACTTGGTCATTTTCTTCTCAGTGAGCAGAGCCTTGAAGTCAACAGAGCAATGATATTTTGTATCGCAGCGGATCCCGGCTTCGGCCAGATTATCATAAAAAGCGAGAAGATGGTGAGGCTGGAGCTTATCGAGCCGAATGTGCCCGATCGCAGCATTGATCCTCGGCATCATGGCCTTATACCGAGCCAACGTTTTCGCCCGGAGCTGTTTGTTGGCATAATCCTCGTACCATCGATCGGCAAAGTCGGCGAAGCGTACCGAGCTGTCAAGAACCTGCCCGCTCCGGCAGCGCTCCTCAAAAAGCACCTTTTGGCGCTCCAGTTCCTTCGCTCCCTGCTTCGCCGTCATGCCCGGCTCGGGCGTCCACGTGGTGTGGTGACGGAGCTGCTTGCCATTCAGGTCATATCCGCATGAGGCTGTGATCTTGTAGCTATTACCACGCTTAGCGGCTGTTGCCATCGCCCTCACCTCTCTTATCGTCTACTGCCTCAGTCATGCCGGCTGGGGCATTTTTCTTTTCCTCTCCATTTTCATTGACAAAAACCGGCCCATTTGATGAACCTGAGATCGACCCAAGCATTACGGTAGTTATTGCCCCACAGGTAATGGCGCCAAGGATATTCACATTTACTAAAGTGCTAATCTGTTGTGCAATTTCTTCGACCTCACGCTGAACCTCCGCCAGAGCTTTGTCGTAATCATCGGCATACTCGAGGGCTTTGTGATCACGACGGACCAAAGCCTCCCGGAAACTGGTACCATTGATCGTGACAGCATCGAATCGCCCGAACGAGTCGAATCCCGGATATTTCAAAGCAAGGCTGTGAGCGTGACTAGATACGATGGTGTCTAGCTTCGCTACCAGTTCCACAATTTCCGTATAGGCAGGGAACGCGTCATAGCGGTATGGACTTAAGAGGCTGGCACCGATCATGTTAGTGATTGCCGATTTCATGCGGTCGACTTCGCTGGAGATCATGACCGGGACCGCTCCGGGCCAGCGCTCGATGCGCTGCTGATCATCATTCAAGCCGAGCAGGTAATCGGTTGTCACCTCAAAAAAATCGGCCATGAGCCATAGTACCCGCATGTCAGGAATGCGATCACCGCGCTCATAGTGTCCGATGGAAGCGATAGGGATTCCAGTAGCGTTCTCGAGTTGCTGGCGTGACACCCCACGTTCCTCTCTGAGGTTTTTAAGACGTTTGGAAAAAGACAGCTGTATTGTGTCAAAGCGGCTACTATATTTCAAAAATATCACCTCTAAGCTGAGACTCTATGGCACATTATAAGGATATAGTTCCAATTTGTCAACAATAAAGGTGAAATAGTTCTTGACAAATGCTATTTGGCACGATATATTGTGCATAGTGTTCCAATTTGTTATTATTCCAAATAGCGACGTCGTTGATTACGGGCACTATCTTACGCCAGATTATTCAGTATTTCCCTTTACATGGTAATCCCGGGGCTGGCTCCGCGAGTTTATAATCCTCCTGTGCATTTGCCGAATCGCTCCTAGGACATGGGCCGGGAGTGTCCACCGGAACCGGCCGCCCGGTGTCGACGAAGCAGGCCAACGTAAAACAATTTGCAAACACTTTCCCCGCTTAGCATTTGGAACGGCACCTAATAGTTAGGAAGGCCGGCCAGACTTAAAGGATGCGGATCCCCTGCGGGATGGGACACCAATCCAACTCGACCAAACTATACACAGGCACCATTTTTCTAGGCTGCCGTTGAATGTAAAGAGCTCGAGCTGTCACCAGCTGATCGCACTGGTATATGAGCGATCAACAGGAGGCGGCTCGGGCTCTTTTTGTCTTGCCCGAGCTGCATAGAAACAAATTAAAAGGCGCTACCGCAGATGCGAGCGCAAAAGTACGGAAAGGAGCAAAAACTATGATTAACGCAAAACCGGGCGTCTTTGAAGTTGCGAGGGCCGAGAAGGGGCTTACACAGACGGAACTTGCTAAGAATGCCGGCCTTAGCTCCGGCATTGTGTTCAAAATTGAGCACGGGAAGAATCTAAGCGCCAGAAGCGCTAAAAAACTGGCTGACGCCCTCGACAAAACTGTCTGTGAGCTGTTCAGTTTCACGCCTGCTGTTCCGGCCACAGCTGCCAATACGCAAAGGGAGGAGGTGTAAGTATGGACCGAATGCGTTTTCCAGATCAAGCCGTCGAGCTAATTCGGCAGGAGGATCCTGGGACTTCGATCACCGTGAATTATGTCAGATCATTGGCCAAGGCCGGGAAGATACCTGTCGTCATGATAGGCCGCCGGCACTTAATCAATGTGGACGCGCTGATCGAGTATCTTGCACACCCTGAGCAGAACGAGAAACCTCAGCCAATAGGTCGGATCAGAGAAATACGGGCCTAATATGACAGCCAGAAATATCTAGGGAAGGAGGTGTGACACATGTCCAAACGATATTACTGGATTAGACTCATGGAGGACTTCTTCGATCAGAAGGAGATCAAGAAGCTCAGGAAAATAGCCGGCGGAGACACTTATGTAGTGATTTACATGAGGATCCAGCTGATCAGCCTCAAAACAGATGGTCGGATCTACTTTGACGGAGTAGAGAGTGATCTAGCCGGGGAGCTTGCCCTCGAGCTTGACGAGGCTGAGGAGGACGTTAGAGTCACACTGCAATACATGTCTCGCTATGGCCTATTCTGTGAAGTATCTGAAAACGAATTTGAGATCACGGCAGTCTCCGACCTAATTGGATCCGAAAGCGAAAGCGCCCAACGTGTCCGTCGTTTCAGAGAGAAAAATGCAGCGGCAGCGGCAAAGTGGTCGGAATTGTCGTTACAAAGTAACGCCGCATCGTTACACCGTAACGAGTCTGTAACGGCATGTAACGCAGAAAAGATAAGAGAAGATCAGAGAAAAAAAGATCAGAGCACAGGAGATGCGTCCGATGGACATCCGCAGGACGTCCGCCGGACATCCGCAGGCACAGTAGAGTACAGTACAGTACCTAACAGTACAGAACAAAAGATATCACCTGACGGTGATGATATGCCGCCCCCTGACAATCCTAAAAAGGCAGCGGTCGTCCCTGTTCCCTATGAGAAGATCCGGGAGTTATTCAATGCGACATGCCTGAGCTATTCAAAGGTCGTCGGCATCAACGGCAAGAGAAAGATCAACGTCGGGGCCAGATGGAACGAACACCCGGATCTCGGCTTCTGGACCGCATACTTCAGCCGCGTGGAGGCCAGCCCGTTCATGAAGGGCAAAAATGACCGGCACTGGAAGGCTTCTTTCGACTGGATCATGCAGCCGGCGAACATGGACAAGGTGCTCGAGGGCAACTACGACGACAAAGGAGGAGACAGCCATGGCGCTGGAGCCAATCAACGGGAGCCGCAGAAGGCACCCAGAGACTACACCAAAGGCTTCAAGCCCTGCGACGACTGACAGCGGCCATAAAGACGTCTGGATCTGGTCGAACAGCCCAGAGGGCACGGCGGATCCGTTCTGCCCGGCACCGGTAATCTGCGAGTTCTGCGGATCTGAGCGTTATGCCAAGGGCATCCGCGTTGCCGACCGGATCCTCTGGCCCCCAGCCATGCACCTGCTCGGAGGCCGCCGCTGCACTCGAAAAGCAACAGGCCGAGGATCAGGTCGCCGAGGAACGCAGCAAGCAGGCAGCGGCCGACAAGACGCTCCGGGCGCGAATGGCCAAAGTGATCGGGAACTCCGGCACCTCGAGAAGCACCGGAAAGGATTGGAAAGGAGGATCGTACCATGGCATTTTACCGCGAGTGCCCGTTCTGCGGGTGCAACCTTGACCCCGGCGAGATTTGCGATTGCCGCGAGCGGGCCCAGTATATCCGGCAAGAAGCCACCCAGCAGTACGCCCGTGAGCAGACTCGACGGTCCAGTACCGTCCGTCGGATTACCGTCAGCGAGCTGGGCCACGGATCTGCGTACCGGATTGATATGCCCCGAAGATAACCGTGAAAAAACGAGGAATTAGTGGCCAGCAGCGGCCAGAGGGAGGAACATATGGAGATTACAGTCACAGCAACGGGCCGGCGCTTCAGCGCGGACATCGAGGACGC
Organism: Oscillospiraceae bacterium; assembly: GCA_041891555.1. Classification (GTDB taxonomy): domain Bacteria; phylum Bacillota; class Clostridia; order Oscillospirales; family Oscillospiraceae; genus UBA2658. The sequence goes on along the minus strand of JASDTK010000293.1, from coordinate 4,398 downwards.
AGCAGCCGATAGGACTTTTACTAGGATCGTCGGGATCCTGACCGGAGCCAAGAGCACAAAGCCGACAAAACAGGCAGAGTCGCCTACACCAAAGAAAGCACAAAGAACAACTTCCATAACGAATGGCGGCAAAGCCCACAGCATAGAGCCGGCAGTGTCGGTGAAAAACATGGATGTGGTTCGAGACCCGGTACTGGTCGCCGGCGGAAAGGATCCGGCTCCTGAAGCTCGCCGACAGGCGTATACCGACCGAAAAGCGACTGAGCAGAAAAGAACTGAAGAGACTTGCATTAGGTATACCCCGGATTGGGCTCTACCGCTCTGGCTAGATTCAAGTTGGACACACAAAGAGTATATTTCGCGCGGATATGAGAAGATACTTATTCCGTGCGTCAACACTTGAAATGGGTCCATCACAAAAGCAGAAAAATTGAACATTCCTACGCTAAAACCGGCTATTAAAAACACCTAACACTGTCATCAGGATTCTTCTGTATTTCTCGCCCATATTTATTATCTCGTTTTCAATCCGTTTTCAGTTGTATACAACTATATAATATTATCACAATACCGCATTGAATGCCAGTATTGGTGGTTAATTTCTCAACCTTTAAGTAGCAGAAGGCCATGAATTTGCCAATACCCATATAGAATTCTAATCGCAGTTTATACTAATCACTCTCTTTAAAAAAAAGAGGCCGTACTGATCAGCCTCTCTTACATAATGTTTTCTTTTTTAGAACTAAGGCCTCAGCACGTCTACCATCTTTTTAACACTTCAACGATTAGCGCTGCTAGAATGCGTCAAATCATCCGATCATAACATAAATGCTTTCTGCCGAAGGCTTTTCCGGACTGCTCAATTTGATCACGGATTAAATGTTATCGTTGAGTCTAAATTGGCTGGCAAGATCCTTAAGCACATTTGCCTTGTTTGACAATTCCTCGCTGGCAGCTGCGGACTCTTCTGATGTAGCGCTGTTCATCTGAACGACGCTTGCCACCTGCTCAATACCGAGAGAAATTTGGTTTGCAGCAAGAGCCTGCTGTTGAAATTGCACGGCCAGCCGGCCGACGATGGTGTTAACAGCACCAGACTTTTCAGCAACCTGTATGAAGTCCTCGTTCGCCTTGCCAACAAGCCTTCCGCCCTTTTCAACCGCAACTATAGAGCTTTCGATAAGCGCGGCAGTGTTCTTTGCAGCCTCGGCGGATTTCTGGGAAAGGTTCCTGACTTCGTCCGCCACAACAGCAAAGCCCTTGCCAGCGCTGCCCGCACGGGCTGCCTCAACTGCTGCGTTGAGCGCAAGTATATTTGTCTGAAAGGCAATATCGTCGATAGCCTTAATGACCTTGCTAATATTACGGGAGGTTTCGCTTATCTCTTCCATTGCGCTGCTGACCTGATTCATGGCCTCAACGCTGCCCTCCATGATTGCGGCCGACTCAATCGTAAGCGCTCTTGCATTTTCTGCTTCAGCGGCACTTTCGGTGATTTGTTTGGCAACCTCGCCTATGATGGCAGAAAGCTCCTCAACGCTGCTCGCCTGCTCCGCTGTGCCCTGAGCAAGGCTCTGAGCGCCGTTTGATACCTGCTCGCTACCAGCGGAAACTTGCTCTGAAATTTTAAGCATCTCTTTGAGAACCTGTTTAAGCTGGTCCTTTATGTGACGTTCGGCATTAAGAACGTTGCTATAGTCGCCTATGTAACGCTCGGGGATACGCGAGTCAACAGCGAAGTTTCTGTTTGCCATTTCACCAAGAGTATAGTCGATGTCGTCAATGACATCATGGGTATTTATACGCATTTTCTCCATATAGTCTCTAATGGCCTGGGCCTCAAAGCAATGTGCCTCAACTTCGGGCACCTCAGATTCAAAGTCGCCGTCGGCCATTGTGTCTAGCCGCTTATAGCAAATTGTAAGAGGAGTTGACAAATAGCTAGTGGCGCGCTTAATTCCCCAATAGCCAAACAGAATAAAAAACAATGTCAATCCGCCCAAAAGAAGCTTTGTGCTCCCTAATTGACCGCTAAAGTCATCAAGAGGAGTGACAATTACCACACTCCAACCGTCAGTCCCATCAACAGGTGCATAGGCCATGGTGTATTTTTTGCCGCTCTCTTTAAAGGTAGAGGCAGCGCTTTTGCCGGCACCAATCTTAGATAGAATATTAGTTGACGTTGCCGCAGATGCGGAGCCGTTTGAGGCAACTATTTTGCCGCTGCTGTCCACAATGAAAACATTGGTGTTCTTACTAACAAAGACTGTGCTTAATGTTTCCTTCAAAACAGCCTCGGTCCTTGATGTCTCGTTTACGACGGCTTGGGCAGCGATAGTGGCAGAACCCGGTAGTGTGTTCTCAAGAGTATGAACAATGGTGTTATTCGTTGAGAACAAGCAGGCAAATATGTATACAGCAAGAATCGGAACAACCAGAGCGCTGACGCTAAGTGTCAAGTATTTTGCAAAGGACATTTTGTTTTTAGCTGTGCTTTTCATCGACTTAATCTTTTTGTTCATTGATATGATAATTCCTTTCCTCTACACTCTAAGGTACAAAAGGCTACAAAACAATCGTACCTTACGAAACGCTAACAATATATGATGGGATATAAATATATATACAATAACAAATTATTCACCAAATAACAATCTTTTTCACCATTTTAGCATAACAAATAGTTTACTTTTAAGCCATGTGCCATATTAACAAATTATTAATGTAATAAATAATGCTCATTGAACAACGTTCGATATTTCTAATTAGTGTCAGTGATTGACTTCTGTCTTTTTTATCTGAGCTCATATGAATATTTATTAGAAAGATAGATAGTTAGAATGTTAAGTAGTAGTATTAGTAGTAGTAAAAAAATTTGTTGAAAAGTGGTCGAAGCAACTGATAACACAGATGTTTAAGTGTTAATAATCATGTTGAAATTGAAATGAGTTTTGAACAGCAGATTTTTATAAAAAACAGAAAAGAAGTTTTGAACAGATGATTTTTCATCATCAAACAAATAAGTGTTCAAAATAAAAGACTTCACCAGATGACCTTTTAATGCTGCCTCGTATGAGGGGGGAGAGAGTTTCTCAGAGTTTACCTCAGAGGCTCCTCTCGGTAGTATTGCACCGCACGCTACAGACAGATGACCTCTCCGATATTCTCATACGTGTATCCGCCAAGCTCGTCCAGCTTTGCTTTAAAAGCACTGCTTTTCAGAATGGAGATGAAGGCCCTCACATAATCGAGCTCCAGATACGTCTGCGGTATCGCAAAATCATACTGCTCCGTCCCGACAGGGATGAAATCAAGGCCCATTGCCTTTGCCGCTGACTGTATACCCATTCCGGTATCCGCGCTGTCACTCTGTACCAGCGCCGCGACAGCCATATGCGTCGTCATTTCCAAGCTGTAGCCATTTATTTCATCAGAACTGATGCTGTTTTTCTTCAGTTCATAGTCGAACAGAATCCTAGTACCGGCTCCGCGCTGACGGTTTATATAGCGGCACTTTTTTATATCTCCGATGGATTGAATCCCCAGAGGGTTCCCTTTTTTTACTATAAAGCCCTGAATCCTGCCTACGCCTCTTATCAGCGCCATACCCTCATGAAACATCCTTTTTATATAGGAAATGTTATACTCGCCCGTCTCCTCGTCAAGCAGATGTATGGGGGCTATATGGGCCTCTCCGCGCTTCAGCGCCATGAGTCCTGCCATACTTCCGACATGCGTGCTGGACAGATACATGGTTTTATATATGTTCGGCAGCATATCGGCGATGACGTCCATTATCAGATCGTGACTCCCAATCGAAACAAGGGTGCGTTCGATCTCCTCCAGACTGCGGTAAAGCTCGACCTTAACGATTTCGCCCGATTCGACTCCCTCGCTGTGCTGCCCAATCACACAGAAGCCGTCTGCGCGAACAAGTGACATTGCCGCACCTGCTCCGCGGGCGAGTGGAGCAGCCACAATCTTTTCTCCTACGCGCCCGACCTTTACACGCACATATTCTCTGTGCTTCAGACTGGATACGATACGCTTTGAGATTACAGCGTCAACCGTTTCCCTCTTTTTAGGCTTCATGTTTGAATACATGGCAATTACGGGGGATACAAAGTACTCAAAACCGATATATGCGGATACGGGATAGCCCGGCAGACCTATTACCGGCTTTCCATTTACAATTGCAAGGATAACGGGCTTTCCGGGCTTAATCGCAACGCCGTGGACAAGCACCGTTCCGAGTTCGCGCAGAACATGCACAGTGAAATCTTCGGTTCCTGCGCTTGAGCCTGCGTTTACAATGACGATATCAAATTTCTTTGACGCGGCTTCGACTTTTTCCTTTATTTTTTCATAGTTGTCTTCGATAGGCGGGAATCTGTGCGC
>JASDTK010000292.1:0-1698 GCA_041891555.1 Oscillospiraceae bacterium | reverse complement strand
GTCTTGGGTCCATGCAGGGATGCCAGCCGACAAGCCCGCCGTAACGCGGGAAAACATCCTGAACGGGCAGAACGCTGTGTCCGCTGCCGAAAAGATGCACCAGCTTGCCGGAGTTAATGGTTTCGGCGCAGATGTCGGCGGCTTTTTCGATATTCGCAGTCTGCTCAGCGCCGATTTTGTTTATTACTTCTGTGATTTTCTTAAGATACTCCAACTGTGACATTTTTTTGTTCTCCTAGTTTTACTAAAGTTAAGCGGCAAACGCTCCGATTCCGGGGATATATCCGATGGCAGTGAGAACCGCAGCCAGCACAAGAATAAGAAGCATGATGACTATCGGCTTCCAGTTCTTCTTGGTATACAGCCAGTACACAAAGACAGTCAGAGCCAGAGGTAAGATTTTGGGGAATACCGTATTGAGCAGTTTGTCGAGATTGAAAACGGAAATGCTTCCCGCAGTGTAGGTCTGCGTTGCCTCATCGAAAACCTGTGTAGCGGTCTTGATATCGATGTTGAGGTTCGCGGTGACGAAGCTTGCGGTCAGCGCGCCGACGACGAGAAGTCCGAGTATCGTAACGGCTCTGATAATCTTATCCAGCTGTCCTGATACCATGAATCTCTGAACGCCCTCGAGCCCCGCCTTGTAGCCCAGCTGGAAAATCTTCCAGCTCAGAAGATAGGTGCCGAGAGGATATACAATGATATAAATCAGGGGTCCAACCCATGCGGTATTGGTAAGCGAACTTGAAATCGAAAGGCAGATTGTTAGAAGCAGAGGAATTATTGTTGCTACCCAGAGGGAATCGCCGATTGCGGAGGTCGGGCCTATGAGGGCAACCTTGGCTTCCTGAATTGCTTCAGGGGTGCCGATGCCGTTTGCGAGCTGCTCTTCCATGCCGATTGCGATGCCATTGCAGACGGAGCCGACCTGGGACTCGGTGTTGAAGAGGGTTATGTGCCGTCTAAGACCTGCAGCCTTGTCCTCTTTCTTTTCATAAAGCTCGTCGATGACAGGTGCCATTGACTGACCGAAGGCCAGTCCGAGCATTGACTCGGCCTGCTGGGAGCAGCCGTTCCAGAAGAACCAGTTGTTGAAGGATCTTCTCAGAGTTTTCCTGTTTAGTGTTTTCTTTTCAGGTGTTTTAGCCATCTTAAGCGACCTCCTTTCTGTCAATTATCTGATAGAAGATTATTGCAGCAAGAACGCCGATCACTGCGACAGCCATCGTTCCGAGACTGAAATATGTTACCAGAACAAAACCGATGAGGAAGATAGCCCAGTCGTACTTTTTCCTGATAAGGAAAGAGAGAATGACGCCCATACCGAGGGCAGCCATCATACTGCCGAAGGTGGATATTCCGGTTATGAACCAGCCCGGGATGCTTATTCCTGCCTGTGCGCCCGCTTTAACCGCCAGCAGCACTATAACAGCGGGGATGAAGCGGCAGGCAAAACCGATCAGCTGACCGCCGAGCAGGTTAGGCATCCACATTCTTTTGGCGTCGCCGCTCAGAGCAATTCTTTCAGCCCAGCGGTTGAGCAGAACATTGAGCGCGTAATGGACGTTCCACATTGTTCCGCCGACCACGCCGCCGATTCCGGCTCCGGTGAAGGCCAGTCCGATGAGCGCCGCATCATTTGACACTGTACCCTTCATTGCCAGCGCCATTGCGGTTCCTATATACGTTGCATAGGAG
>JASDTK010000291.1:8640-10110 GCA_041891555.1 Oscillospiraceae bacterium | reverse complement strand
ATACCTATCCATTTGACAAGGCTGGAAAGCGAACGCATCATTTCGGACTGCTTCTGCCGATTGTTCTTTTTCGATTCCAGCGTGAGCCTTGAAACATATGAATCCTTGCCCACCCTTATCAGTCTGGCCCTTACGGAACCCGCAACTACGAAGCTGCCGCTCATAAGCTCGTCGCCGACGGTCTTTTTTATCTCGTCCGCCTCGCCGGTCATAAGAGCTTCGTTCACAAGGCACTCGCCCGAAGCCACTAACGCGTCCGCAAATATCTGATTTCCCTGAGTGAAGATTACTATATCGTCGCGAACCGCGCTTTCTACATTTATAGTGCGAAAAATGCCGTCCCGAACGACAACGCCCTTCGGTGAATTGATAATACTCAGGTTGTCCAGCTCTTTTTTTGCGCGGAGTTCCTGAACAATGCCAATAAAAATATTCGCTATAACAACCGGCATGAAGGTGAGGTTATACCATGAGCCAACCGCGATAACACAGGCGGCAAGAGCAAAAAATACTATGTTGAAGTAGGTCAGAAGGTTATTGCGGATAATCTGTCCGACTGTCTTGGTAGGCGGTTCGATAGCGGTGTTTCCGTAACCGTTCTGCAGCCGCTCACTTACCTGACGCGCCGTCAATCCGGTTTCGGGAGAAGCGGACAGCTCCGGAATCGTCTGCCTCACAGGCATTATTTCATTTTTCATTGTCGCCGTCGCGCGCAAAGCCATCAGCCCTATCCCCTATTAACAAACATGCTTATGCTATGATAAGTAATAATACCACATTTTACTACAAGGTGTCGAACATTTTGTAAACTTTTCAGGCGGAACGCTCGCGATTCCGACATAATATACGCCGCCGTGCGGAAGCTCGGTCGCTTCTTTCAGGCGGCGCTGTATTTTCCTGACAGCTTCGTGTCAGCTTACTGCATTAACAAATTTCATGTATATCTGCGCGACCTGAGCGCGTGTCGCCGTGCCCTGCGGCGAAAACGTGCCGTCGCCCATGCCGTTTATTATTCCGGCCTGCTGCAGAGCGTAAACCGCCGGTTTCGCTTCCGGACTTATTGATGAATCATCGATAAACGCTGATTTTGAGCAGCTCACGGAAAGCGTTTTTCCGAAAACGACCGAATAATTGTACAGACGCATACACATATGCTCACGGGTAATGCTAGTGTCTGCGCCAAAGGTGCTTCCCGCTACTCCGTTTGCGATACCGGTCAGAGCTGACCATTCCGCGTACGGACTGTAATACTGTCCGGCTATAAGATCGCTGAAGTTCCCGATATAGGCCTTCATAAGATCCTTCCTGATGTAACCCGTAACCGCCGCATATTTAATGCCGTACCAGTCCCCGCTGACTGACGTCACCTGAACGACTGTATTTTTATTCGAGATGATTCCGGCTATCTCCGTATCGGTTGAGGGACCGGTTCGGATATTGACACCCTCACCTGTGACCAGCCCTATACCC
>JASDTK010000291.1:0-8630 GCA_041891555.1 Oscillospiraceae bacterium | reverse complement strand
GGCCCGCAAAGCGTCCGAGAACTGTCACAAACATCCCCCTCGTCATTGTCATTTCAGGCGAAAAAGCCGTTGCCGAGGTACCGTTATACAGCCCCTTCGCGTATACGAAGCTCACGGCGTCGTGAAACCACTGGTCGGCTCCGACATCCGCAAAGGGCAGCTGCGAGGAATATTTAAAGCTCACAGAAATGGTATGGTCCGCGTTCACATTTAAAAAGGTATAGCTTGCCACAGCGCCGACGGAGACTCCGTCAACCAGCACATCGCTTATAGCATACCCGTCTGAGGGAATGATTCCGAAGGTCTTTGAACCTGTAGCGAGGACAGCGCCTGTGCCCGAAGGGCTTATGCTTCCCCCCGCTCCGGCGCTTGACGTTAAATTATAGACCGCTCCTATACGATAAGATGAAACGGCGCCTGCGCTCTGCTTCATACCCGGAGCCACGGCGATAGCCTTAACCGTTGTATCCTGTGTAAGCGTAATCGGCGATGTATAGGCTTTGCCCTGCATAGTAGGTTCGGAGCTGTCCAGAGTATAGTAAATTGTCGCGCCCGCTATGGATCACAGTTTTATCTGCGAGCCGGATGAAACCAGATTACCGGAACACAGTCCACTGATGACTGAAATCGTCGGTGCAGCAAGCTGCGGCACCTTGACCGTGTATTCAAGTATTGTGCTGTCCGCATACTTGCCCGAAACCGCAATCGCGCGCAGCTTAGTTGTATCGTTCACCGTTATCGGTCCTGAGTATGGCGTGCTGGATGCCGTCGGTGCTGAGCCGTTTAGTGTATAGTATATTGCTGCTCCCTGAGTCTCAGAGCTGAGTGTGACGCTCTTTCCCCCGATAAAAACCGTTGTCTTGCTTTTTGGCGCCGGCTCCTTTTGCCCAGCAACCGTTTCGCCGTCTAGCGGAACTGCCGGATTCGGAGTATATGTAACGCTGTCCCTGTTCGGATTTCTGTAAATTGTGAAACCGTTATCCAGATAGTACGACTGGAAGCTCGCAAGCGACCTTGTCTGTCCCCCGCCGTAATCGGTTACCCGGGTGATAACCGGAGTCTCCTCCATGGTCTGAACCCCGATGATATTTCCGTTTGTGTCGTATGTAAGTTTTGAGACGAGAACTGTGTGGCTGCTTTCTTTATCGAGGCAGTCCCCCACCTGCAGGCTGTACAAGCTTTGATCTCCGACTTTTTCCGCCACTTCCGGCAATGAATAAGTGGTCTTTCTCTTATCCAGTCCCCACGCATAGGAAACGTAGCCGCTGCAGTCGGTTGAATAGACGGGTGCTGTCTTGTTATATGAGGAATAGGATGTATAGAATTTGCTTGTATTATCCAAAACCGCCGAGGCGAAGGTTCCGATTGAAACACCGTAGCCTATGTAACCGTTCGCGTTCACCGGCTGTCCGTATGGGATGCCCGTGTAGGTCGTTTCAGCTTTGAAAATCCCGTAATTCCCCCATTGAGTAATGTCCTCCAGCGGAGTCCACTGTATCTCCGTCAGCTGACGCGCCCGTTTAACGATATTACTCTGTCCTTCCGTCACCGCGGGTATGACCGTCGTGACAGCGGCCGCATCATTTTCCATGAGCAAAGCTTTGTCTGACGAAAGCCCCGCTTTACTCAGCAGTGCCCTGAAATCACACTGAAGCTCATTATTGTCGTTGTAGTCGCTTACGGCGTTTTCATCATCCGGTTCCAGAAGCGAACTGAGCGAAACGGTTCCGTGTATATTGAAGTCCTGTAAGTCGGAGGAAGCCCTAAAGCCGCAAAAGAGCTTATCGAAGCTTATCATATAGTTTTCGTTATCCATCTGCACGGCCAGATAACCGCTGTCCGTATAGCAGGAGGAAACGCCAGACAACAGTTGCGTGTCGTTTGCCCAGAGCGAATAATCGAAAGTTTCGCCCGTTAATAACAGATTGCCATACCTCGTTGGAATGAGTCCCTTTACTTCGGAAAGTCCGCTGATTGTTTCAGGCCTGACGTTCTCACTCTGCTTTTTGAAAACCTTTCCGCCGGAAAGATACAGGAACGAGCCGTTTACCACATAAAACTGAGTTATATCAGCCTCAGCCTTAAATACATTTTCGGGCTTTCCTCCCTGAATCGGTATGCGCCGTATCATCTGTCCAAGCGTGTAATATAAATAGCCGTTATACAAATTTAGGTTTCTCGCATCGTCTGCCGAAAGCGCCCTGACCTCTTCCCCGCTCTGCACGAAAATCCCGTCCTGAACAAAATAGAAGTTCCCGCCGTTTTCCAGCATTATGCCGCCGTTTCGAATGTTAAGGTCGCTGTTTCCCGTTTGCCATACGCCTTCACGCGCGAAGCCTGACGCCGGCATCATGCAGATACACAATACCGCCGCTATCAACAAACTTATCGCCTTTCGCAGCATCAAAACAGCTCCTTTTTGTCAACTTGTTTACATAATAATTGGAATTATAGCATTTACCGACCAGTTTTTCAATAGCAAGAGCGCAATTCCTGTAATTTCCTATATCATTTTGTAATACTGCTGAAAAACAAGCAATAAAAAAACTGCCGGTTGTAAACCGGCAGTTTTGCATTTAGATTTTACAGGACGCGGACCCTCAGAACGTCAGGAAGCTTTACAACGGCTTCAACTATCTCGTTTCCGATATTTTTATCGGCATCGATGATTGCATATGCGAAGTCGCCTCTCTGCTTATTAATCATGTTCACGACATTGATTCTGGCGCTTCCGAGAAGGTCCAGGAAACGGTTCAGCATGAGCGGACTGTTGCGGTAGAACACGCACAGTCTGCTTTCTCCTGTGCGGTCAAGGCAAACGCACGGGAAATTGATTGAGTTTTTGATATTTCCGTTCTGCAGGTAATCGACAGTCTGCTGCGCCGCCATAACAGCACAGTTATCCTCGCTCTCGGGAGTAGACGCGCCGAGGTGCGGAATAGGGATGGTGTTCGGGGCCTTCGCGGTCTTGGCATTCGGGAAATCTGTAACATAGCGGGCAACCTTTGTCGAGTCGATTGCTTCGAGCATATCATCGTCATTTACGAGCTCGCCGCGAGCAAGATTGATAATACGGACTCCGTCTTTCATCTTTGCGAAGGCGTCCTTATTAAGCATGTGGTGTGTGCTGTCCTTGATATAAGGCACGTGCAGCGTAATATAGTCGCAGTTGCGGTAAATCGTGTCGATATCCGCAGCATGCTTGACCCTGCTTGAAAGCATCCAGGCAGCTTCCACGGACAGGAACGGGTCATAACCGTAGACTGTCATGCCGAGCTCGAGAGCCGCGTTTGCAATCTTCGCTCCAATTGCGCCAAGACCTACAACACCTAATGTCTTGCCCTTGATTTCGGGTCCGATAAAACTCGCCTTGCCTTTTTCGACAGCCGCGGGAATCTCATCGCCCTTATCAGCAATGCTGCGAACCCAGTCGACGCCGCCGACCACATCGCGAGAAGACATCAGAAGGGCGCAGATTACCAGTTCTTTGACCGCTTCGGCGTTCGCGCCGGGAGTATTAAAAACCACGATGCCCTTATCAGTGCAGCGGGAAGCAGGAATATTATTCGTTCCGGCTCCGGCTCTTGCTATGCACAGGAGATTGTCGGCGAATTCCATTTCCTTCATCTCGGCGCTGCGTACAAGTATAGCGTCCGGAGCTTCCGCGGCATCATCTACAGTAACTCCGTTTTCTTTTATGATGTCAAGGCCGAACGAAGAAATCTTGTTCAGTGTTTTTACATTATACATTTTTAGCCTCAAACTCCTTCATGTAAGCGACAAGCTTCTCAACGCCTTCGACAGGCATCGCGTTGTAGATGGAAGCTCTCATGCCGCCTGTTTTGCGGTGGCCCTTGAGGTTAGTAAAGCCCTTTGCAGCTCCGCCCTTTACGAAGGCCTCGTCGAGCTCTTCGCTGCCTGTGCGGAAAGTGACGTTCATGTCGCTTCCGGAGCCCTTCTCGGCGGTAGCCTTGAAAATCTTGCTCTCTTCGAGGAAGTTGTAAAGAAGCGCAGCCTTGCCGGACTTTATCTTCTCCATTCCCACTACTCCGCCCTGCTTCTGGAGCCAATCTAGAACAAGGCCGAGAACATAGATGTTCCAGCACGGAGGGGTGTTATACATCGAGTCATTTTCAATCATTGTCTTGTAGCTCATCATAAGCGGAGTGCAGGGCATTTCTTTGCCTGCGAGAGCCTTGTCAATGATGACAACCGTAAGTCCCGCGGGAGCCATGTTCTTCTGTGCTCCGGCGAAAATCAGACCGTATTTTGATACATCGACAGGTTTAGAGAGAATATTTGAGGACATATCGCAAACAAGAGGAACCTTGCCAGTCTCAGGTACATACTTCCACTCAGTACCGAAAATTGTGTTGTTTTCGCAATAATAGAAATATTTTGCATCTGGGTCAAGCTTTAAATCAGACTGTTTCGGAATGTATGTATGGTTTTTATCCTCGGAAGAAGCGGCAACGTTAATCGTTCCGTACTTCTTGGCTTCCTTGTAAGCGACTGTCGCAAAGTTGCCGGTTACTGCGTAATCCGCGACGCCCTTGCCGAGCTCTGAGAAAAAGTTCATCGGAATCATTGAAAACTGCAGTGAAGCTCCGCCCTGCAAAAATAAAACCTCGTGTGACTCCGGAATTGATAGAGCCGCCTTCATTTTTGATTTTACACTTTCAAAAATCTCGAGATATACTTTGCTGCGGTGACTCATCTCCATGACTGACATTCCACTGCCGTTGTAGTTGAGTATGTCCTTTCCGGCAATCTCAAGGACTTCGGTAGGCAGTACGGAAGGGCCTGCGGAGAAATTGAATACTTCTTCTCTTTTCATCGAATAACCTCCAAGCAATTTTCAAAAATATTTTCTGGTAACCAGAATATTTTTCAGATTATATTATATTGCTTTATAATTATAAAGTCAAACTATCATACCTACAAGTTTTTTATCTCTAATTTCAGCAATTTCGACATTTTTAACAATTCCGCGCAGATGTTTTTCATACACGCACACCTGAGTATAGTTTGTAGCGTGGCCAATGGACTCGCCGTCCTTTTCTGTTTCAAATAAAACCTCAAATTTTCTGCCTATGCAGGACAAAAGGTACGCATTCTCCATCTCAAGCGCCGCTTTCTGAGCATCGCCTGCCCTTTTCGTCTTTACGGCATTCGTGAGCTGTCCCTCCATTGAGGCAGCCTTCGTGCCCGGTCTCTGAGAGTACGGAAAATCGTGCATTGCCGAAAAACCGCATTTTTTGATAAATGCCAGCGTATCGGCATGGTTTTCTTCTGTCTCTCCCGGAAACCCGGCGATAAGATCGGCTGTCATGCCGCAGTTCGGAAAGTATTCGCGCAAAAGCTGCGTAGCTTCAAAAAATCTTACGGTGTCGTATTTTCTGTTCATGCTTTTAAGTGTCTCGTCGCAGCCGCTCTGAAGCGAAAGGTGAAAATGGTCGCAGACCTTCCCCGTCGCTTTCAGCCTTTTTACAAAGTCCTCGGTGATGACAGTCGGCTCCAGCGAACCGAGGCGAAGTCGCATCTCCCCTGCCACCAGCGCAATCGCCTCAACAGCATCGGCAAGCGTACACTTCGGCTCAAGGTCCCGTCCGTAGGAGGCGATTTCGATTCCTGTTATAACAAGTTCACGGAAGCCCCTTGACGCCAGTTCCCTCGTCTGTGCGGCGCAGCGCTCCGGCGGCAGACTGCGAACCCTGCCTCTGGTATAGGGTATGATGCAGTAGGTACAGAAGTTCGTACAGCCGTCCTGTATCTTCAGCATGGCTCTCGTGCGTCCGTCCACGGCGCCTGACGGCAGTTCCTCCATTACACGGCGCGCAAACGGGTCGTCCGTCCACTCGATTTTACTTTTTTCAATCAGGGCTTTTTCTATATCCTCGGCAAAACGCTCTTTATCGCCGCTGCCGTGGACGACATCCGCGCCTATTGACGCGGTTTCCTCCGGCGAAAGCTGGGAAAAACAGCCGCAGACCGCGACAAGCGCTCCGGGATTCTCGCCCTCGAGCTTTCTTATCATCTGCCGTGACTTTCTTCCGCTTTCAGCTGTTACAGCGCAGGTATTGATAATTACTACGTCCGCAGCTTCATCGGCTTTTGCCTCAGAAAAGCCGCGGCCGAGCAGCATCGTTTCAAGAGCCTGCGTTTCAAATTGATTTACCTTACAGCCGAGAGTCGCTATTTTATATTTCATAGGTTCACCTTGTGTTAAGCTTTGTTTGGGGATATAATATCGTATTATAATACTGAATTCGATTCAAGTAAACAAAAGGAATTACCGACATGACAGTGTATCTTGATAACGCGGCAACTACAAAAGTCTGCACTGAGGCGGCCGACGCCGCCTATCAAATAATGACCGAGAACTTCGGCAATCCCGGCTCGACGCACAAAGTCGGACGCGATGCAAAGGCTGTTCTCGACGAATCGAGAGAGACGCTTGCCAAGGCGCTCGGAGCAAAATCCGAGGAGGTCTTTTTCACCTCCTGCGGCTCGGAGAGCGACAACTGGGCAATACTCTCCGGCTGTGAACTTATGAAGCGGCGCGGCAACCATGTCATCAGTTCCGAAGTTGAACACGCAGCCGTACTCCGGTCGCTTGACATGCTTGAAAAGCGCGGTTTTGAGGTCACGAGGCTGAAGCCTGAAAAGGACGGCAGCATTTCCACCGAAAAAGCTATGGAGGCTCTGCGCGAAGACACCGTTTTAGTCTCCCTGATGCTCGTCAACAACGAGACCGGCGGCGTTACCGACATAGCCGAAATTTCGCGGCTATTGAAAAAAAGAGGCAGCGCCGCGCTTTTACACACGGACGCCGTACAGGGATTTTTAAAGCTTCCGTTCTCCGCGAAGAATCTCGGCGCGGACATGATTTCCGTAAGCGGTCATAAAATACACGCACCGAAAGGCATCGGAGCTCTTTATGTCAGGGGCGGCGCAAAGGCTTTGAATCTTGCTCCCCTGATAGTCGGCGGAGGGCATGAGTCCGGCAAGCGTTCGGGTACCGAGGGTCTTCCTCAAATTGCGGCGTTCGCTAAGGCGGCGGAGCTGGGAAGCGATCTATTCGAAGAGGCTCATCAGAATATGTCCGAGCTCAAGGCTCTAGCAATTAATCGTCTCACGGAAGAAAATGAGGAGCTTCAGGTGCTTTCGGGCACAGCCCCGCATATTCTGAGCATCTCCCTCCCCGGCTATAAGAGTGAAGTCATCATGAACTATCTTGACGGCCTGGGCATTTGCGTTTCGAAAAGCTCTGCCTGCAAAAAAGGCGGCAGAAGCTACGTTCTGGAAGCTATTGGACTTCCTAACAAGGTAATCGACGGCGCTCTTCGTATCAGCTTCTCACGCTTTTCAACCGAGGACGAGGTAAACGCTCTCTGTGAAGGTATAAAAAGCGCGAGAGACAAGCTATATCCCGTTCTCAGGTGAGTCGCGCAACGATTTCCCGAAAATATACTTCGGCTGCCGCAAGAAATAACGGCAGCCGTTTTTTAAGCAGTATAAATATACTAGCAGTATTTTTTAATATTATCGCCGAGCGTCACGGGATCGACCGTAGCGGTGACCGTAAAATTAATTCCTTCTTTTTTCCCGAAAGCATCAAGCTCGTCCAAAAGAGTCGCGACCTTGTCCATATCGACATCCTCACAGATTTTAAGGATGTTCGCGATGAAAACATGAGAAATATCGTAATTCGCGGCATGAAGTCCGCATATAAAGCCCTTGAAAAATTCTATTGATTTGAAGCTGTAGTCACTGGCGTGAATAAGACGTACCGTATAAGGAATGTCAAATGTGAGGTTTTTGTCCTTTTCCAGACAAACGACGCTGCCGCTTTCTTCCTCGACAGCCTTTTTAACAAGTTCAACGAGCTTTTGTGTTTTGCCGGTTCCTTTGGAGCCGACGATAAGCTTAACCATGATAAACACCCTCCTAAAAATATTTCAGAACAATGTGGTGATTACTTTTACAGTATATTATCATAACTCTTACGGAACTTCAATGTTTGTTTTACACGAATAAGCACGAATCTATTCAGGGAGGGCCGTTCACGGTCCTCCCTGCTCATATGCACTATGCCTGTTCCTGCCCCAGCAGCTTGAACATATTGCTCTTATATGCCTCGACTCCCGGCTGATTGAAGGGATTGACTCCCGAAGCATAAGCCGATAGAGCGCAACTCATTTCGAAGAAGCACACAATCGAGGCAAAGCCCTCCTCGTCCCGTCTCGGAACGCTGAGCGTAATGATAGGAACCTCGCCCTTTATGTGCGCGGAAGCAACAGCCTTTGCCACCGTTTTAGATATATCCCCGAATTCGCGTCCGGCAAGATAATTGAGTTTATCTCTGTCTCCAAGCTCGAAAGGCACTTTAAGGCTCTGCGTCGTGCTCTCGAAGGAAACGACAGTCTCAATAAGTCTCCTCGGCCCGTCCTGGATGTACTGCCCCATCGAATGAAGATCTGCAGAGTATTCAACCGACGCGGGAAAAATGCCAATGCCATTTTTGCCTTCGCTCTCACCGAATAGCTGCTTCCACCATTCCGCCATAAAGCGGAACGAAGGCTCATAGGACGCAAGGATTTCAACAGCTCTGCCATTCTGATAAAGAT
>JASDTK010000290.1:9393-10176 GCA_041891555.1 Oscillospiraceae bacterium | reverse complement strand
CAGCAGGCGGCTAATGAGGGTTATTCCCTATTTCCCGAGACCTGTCGTTTTTTTATACGCTTCGAAAACAGCAGAGGCAACCGCTCCGCGGAAGGCGCTCTTTTCAAGCTCCTCAACTCCGACAATGGTTGAGCCGCCGGGCGAACACACAGCGTCTTTTAGCTCCCCGGGGTGCTTTCCCGTCTCCAGCACCATCGCGGCGGCTCCGAGCACCGCCTGCGCTGCGTAGCTCTGCGCCTTGTCACGCGGGATGCCGGCCATAACTCCGCCGTCCGCAAGAGCCTCTATAAACATGTACACATAAGCTGGCGAGCAGCTGAAAACTGGAGTTGCCGCATCAATGTAGCTTTCGTCAATAATCGAGGTCAGCCCCCCGGGCGCAAGCGCTTCAAGCACAAGCGCGATGTCCTCGCCAAGTACATCCTTATCGGGTGAAACAAGAATCATTCCCTTCCCAACTGCGACAGGCGTATTGGGCATAAGCCTGATTACCGGCAAATCAAGTCCCGCCTCCGCAAGAACAGCTTTGATTGAGCTCTTCGCCACTCCTGCCGCAATAGAAACGACCACCTTCCCGCTAAGCACGGGGCAGATACCTCTCAATGTGTCATGCAGGATGTTAGGCTTAACGCAGAGGAAAACGAAGTGAGCGTTTGAGGCGGCTTCGTCGGCACTCGCGGCCACACGGCAGCCGGTTTTTTTTGAAAGCTCCGCTGTCTTTACTCCGAAACTGACATAGATAGGAAAATACACGGTGGTAACCCCACGGAAGACGGCAGCGAT
>JASDTK010000290.1:0-9383 GCA_041891555.1 Oscillospiraceae bacterium | reverse complement strand
GGCGTATACTCCGTTTTATAAAGCGCCGCTGAAGCGTTGCTCCGGCGGCGCTTGGAATCAGCCGCTCATAAGCGGCCTATTTTTTATCTCTGCCGAAGAACTCCTCAAAGTACTCACGCTCGGCTTTCGTCTCAGCTGTGGGGGATGTGGGATTCCCACTGCGGCGGACCGACGGAGTTCTGCCGGTATTGTCCTTATCGTAATCATAAATTTCGTCCTGCGCAGAATTTACCCGTGTGCGCGGAGTATTTTTCGCAGACTGACGTTCTGCCGGGTTTTTCTCTCTTGCCCTTTTTCTCGCCTCAAGCTCTTGCATGTACTTTTTCTTGGATCTGCGGTAGCGTACGACAAGGAAAATGTAGGTCCCCAAAAGCCCAAGGACCACCAGCAGGAATATGATCACAAGCGGGGTTTTAAGCGTTTTTCCAATCTTGGCGCTGATAAGCTGTGAATAGCTCACATCGACGGACGAGCAGGCCACAAGCTTCGAAGTGCCATAGACCACGCCGTCTCGCGAAATGCTTACCTCTCCAAGCACCGCTCCCGCTTCGACCGGTGCCGAAAGCGTTTCGCCGTTTTGCTCCGAATAGATCGTTACCTGCTGTTCGAAGCTTGAAATGTCCTCGTCATTCGGCATGAGGGCTTTTATTGCCGTTTCCGGACGGACAGTCACGTAATCCGCATCCTTACCCATTTTCACAGGCACGTCCTTCACCATATCGGTCGTGTCAAGGATATCCCGGTAGCTGAAATTTTCAAAGGCCCAGTTATAAACAGTGATGGAGTCGGTAAAATTCGTGTATTCGACTTTTTCCACTTTTTTTATTGCAATAGCGTCCATCACAACACAAAGCAAAGAAACATTGTCTTTTACCGCAGATGAAACGAGACAATAGCCCGCAGCATCGGTGTGTCCGGTCTTTATCCCCTTTGCATATTCGTAGTAATAGCCGGGGTATAGCTCTGAATCGTTGTTAATAAGTCCGTTTGTGTTGTTGAGCGAGCGGACATCTGATTTATTCGTCGCCGGAATCGTCTTCTTGCTTGTATTGCAAATCTCCATGAAGAGCGGATGCGTAGAAGCTTCCAGAGCAATTTTTGCTAAATCCGCAGCCGTTGTGTAATGGTTATTATCGGGCAGACCGTGGGTATTCGTAAAATTAGTTCCGGTGCAGCCGAGCTCCTTAGCTCTTGAGTTCATCATACCGACAAAGGTCTTAATGTCTCCGCCGATGTACTCCGCAATAATATTGCAGGCCTCGTTCGCCGAGGAGAGCAGTGTACAGTACAGCAGGCTTTCAAGCGTCATCGTTTCTCCCGGGACGATACCGGCGGTGCTCCCGTCCTCGCTCAATCCCGTCATAATGTCGCTTCCCGCCGTCACGGAATCGCTAAGGGCGGCTTTACCGCTCTCGATTGCCTCAACAGCGAGCAGCGCGGTCATAATCTTTGTTGTGCTGGCAGGATAGACCTTCTCGTCCGCATTCTTGGCATAAAGGATACTCCCCGTCGTTGTATCGACAAGAGCAATTGCCTTTGCGTTAGTCGTAGGATCCGATAAGGCTGCGGCGGAGCTGGGCATAAGCATCGCTGATATTAAAGCAAACACCAAAATATAAGATAAAATCTTTGACTTTTTCATATGCATCTCCGGAAAAATATGTTATATTGTATATAATACTTTTATAACTTTATTCATTATACGGACTTATCCCTTGAAAATCAACTCTAAATATCTATACCGGAGCGCTCGGTCGTAAGGAGAAGATCGTTTGAAGCTTTCAAAGGCAGAAATTGCCGCAATAATCATAACAGTGATTTTTATTGCTGTTACAGTCGTTTTCTCACTTCCGGGCAGGGACAAAGACGTATCCGTGACCGTGTCGGCTCAGCAAACCGGAGAAACTCAAAAAGCCTCAACACAGCCAGACCCTCCCCCGGAAAGCTCGGAGCCCCTGCTCGTGAACATCAACTCCGCGACTGTCGAGGAGCTTTGCGCCCTTCCGGAAATCGGTGAAAAGACCGCCGAGCGAATCATCGCCTACCGCGAGAAAAACGGGCCTTTCAAAAGCACGGATGAAATAATGAGCGTTTCGGGAATCGGCTCAAAAACATACGAAGAAATCAGAAGCTACATAACAACAGACTGAAATCCGGGGGAGCAGAAAATGAGAATACTTGTCGTGGATGATGAAAAAACACTCGTCAAGGGAATTAAATTCAACCTCGAAAATGAGGGCTACGAAGTAAACTGTTGTTATGACGGTGAGACAGCAGTTGAAATGGCAAGATCCACCGAATATGATCTTATTCTTCTTGACCTTATGATGCCCAAGCTGGACGGGCTTGAGGTCTGCATGCAGATACGTGAATTCTCAACCGTTCCCATCATTATGCTCACGGCCAAAAGTGAAGACACCGACAAGCTCATCGGCTTCGAGTACGGGGCGGACGACTATATAACAAAGCCCTTCAACATTCTGGAGCTCAAGGCGAGAGTTCGCGCTCTTCTGCGTCGCAGTACAATCCAGAGCATAGAAGGAAAGGACGACTCTCTAACCCGAGCCCATATCACAATCGATATTTCTCGCCGTATCGCGAGAAAAGACGGCGTCCTTGTAGACCTCACCGCCAAGGAATTCAACCTTGCAGAGCTTCTTATGCGCAATCCTGGCAAGGTTTACAGCCGCGAGCGACTGCTCGACCTTATAGGGGGTATTGTTTATCAGGGCGACGTACGCACGGTTGACGTCCATATCCGCAGACTCCGCGAAAAGCTCGAGCTTGACCCTGCCGATCCCAAGTGCTTTAACACGAAGTGGGGCGTGGGCTATTACTTCGGCGAAGACTAATAAGCCCGAAACTTGGTGTAGACAAATTCATCATTTTGAAATAAAATATTTTAACCCTATTCGCTGACACAAGGAACTGTTGGGAGTAAAGCTCATGAAAAGGCTGCCAGGCGTAAGCACATTCGTAAACAGCGTTCAGCTCAAATTTGCCCTGACCTTTCTTGTGCTCATCGCGGGGCTAATGATTATGCTGAACACTTACCCCGCAATCGTTTCCCGCGATCTGGTTTTCGCCTCCAAGCAGAACTCACTGCAGGCTCAGGCAAATGTAATGAGCTCTGCTCTCTCCGCTTCCGATGAACTCACGGGCGACACTATACAGGAGGTTATGAGCTTTCTTGATCTCCGCTCTCTGACCCGCGTCATCGTCACGGACTCAAATGCAAAAATACTCTACGACACTGCGGAGCTTGGTTCCGGCGTAGGCAGCTTTGCCCTGTTTTCCGAAATTAGCCGCGCTCTGGACGGTAAAATCGTATGCTACTCGGTCTATGACGGCAAAGCCTTCATGTCCCGAGAGGCAATGCCGATAAAAAACGGCGGCGTGACCTTAGGCGCCGTTTACCTCTATGAGTACGATTCGACTCAGGCGCAGCTGATAACAAGCATTCAGAAAAACCTTCGCAACATAACGCTGGTGCTCGGAGCCGCAGCTATCCTCCTCATGTTTATTTTCAGCAGAGCGCTAACGCTACGCATTACCGAGCTGGTCAGGGCCACCCGCATTGTCTCCGAGGGCGATTACGACTACCAGATTAAAGCGACCGGCAAGGACGAGCTTTCCGAGCTGGGACGGGAATTTAACATCCTTACGAACAGGCTCAAGGAGACCGAAGAATTGCGGCGGCGCTTTGTATCGGACGCGTCTCATGAGCTTAAAACTCCGCTCGCCTCTATAAGACTCCTGTCGGACAGCATCGTAAACTCACAGAACATGGATATTGACACAATGCGTGAGTTTGTCATCGACATAGGCAACGAAGCCGAACGCCTTTCACGCACGACCGAAAAACTCCTCAGCCTTACGAAAATGGACAGCGGCATCGGCTTTTCTCAGGACAGGCTGGATTTGCGTCATGTTGCGGAAAAAACGATGCATTTGCTTTCGCCTCTTGCCAAGGAATACCGTGTTTCCATATCAACCGAGTTCCAGCACAACTGCTTTATACGCGGCAGCGAGGATTTGGTCTACCGCATTATTTTTAACCTCGCCGAAAACAGCATAAAATACAATATGCCCGGCGGAATTGTCCGTATTCTGCTCTCCCGAGAGGAAGAAAGCGTTGTTCTAGTTGTTGAGGACTCCGGAATCGGGATACCGGATGAGGATTTGCCGCACATCTTCTCCCGTTTTTACCGTGTCGATAAGGCAAGGTCACGGGATGCTGGCGGCAGCGGTCTCGGGCTTTCAATCGTCTATGACGCCGTCCGTCTGCACGGCGGCTCAATCAGTGTCGAAAAACGGGAAATCGGCGGGACGCGCTTCATTGTTAAATTTCCCGCCTGTTCCGACGACACAGACGAGCAAGGAAAGGCGGTAACGACATGAAAAAGCGCCTGATTCCGATTGTGATTGCTCTCCTTGTTCTGGCAACCGCCTGCACCGAGAAGTCAGTCTCAGCACCCTCCGCCGGAAGCATTTCAGTTTATCGCGTACTCAGTCCCGATTACCGGACAAACAGCAGTCTGCTTCAATCGGAGCCCGTCTCCCTGTCGGAAGACGAGAACCCCGTCCTTCAGGCTGCCGCCGCTCTTGCAGAAGCGCCTGACGACCCGAAGCTTCAGTCTCCTCTTCCCGCCGGCGTCAAAATACTCGAGGTCAGGCAAAAGGAAAACACTGTGGCTGTTTACGCAAACTCGGATTATCTGGATCTGAGCGGCATGGACAAAACAATATTGGATGCCTGTATAACTCTGACGATGTGCTCAATAGAGGGCATAGATTTCGTCAGCATATTCGTTGGCGACGAGGAGATTGAAAATAATCTCTCAGCGGAGACCTTTCTTCTTTTTGACAACATCATAAGCTCCGGCAAGGCGCAGGTCAGAATCTATTTCCCAAAGACTTCCGAAAGAACTTTGGGTTCCGAATACAGGACGATAAGTTTTGACAATGAGAATTCCGCCGAGCGCGAGATTCTGGACGCTCTGTTTGAGGGGCCTGTCAGCAGCGATCTAAAAAGAGCTTTCCCCATAGGAACTATCGTAATGTCCGTTTATACGCTCGACGGAGTTTGCTCCGTCAGCTTATCCGGCGTTGCTCCGAGCGAAGTTTCCGTCTCGACTTCTGATGCAAAGCTCGCGGTTTACTCAATTGTCAACTCTCTGACTTCGCTTTCCGGCATCAAGAGTGTCCAGATTCTTGTGGACGGAAAGGAAGTCCAGTATCTGTGGGTTTATGATATCTCGCGTCCTCTGACAAGAAACGACAGTATAATAGGCTCAACTGTGACAGGGTAAGGGTCATTACTATAAAGAAATATGTGCTTTTCACGCGCAGCGAAAGGAATTAAAGAACATGAGCAAAATCGGAACAAAATGCGTACAGGCCGGATATTCTCCGAAAAACGGCGAGCCCCGTCAGATACCGATCATCCAGAGCACCACTTTCAAATACGACACGAGCGAGGATATGGGAAAGCTCTTTGATCTTGAAACAAGCGGCTATTTTTACAGCCGTCTGCAAAACCCCACTAACGACTATGTTGCGGCGAGGATATGCGCTCTCGAGGGCGGCACGGCAGCAATGCTGACGGCGTCCGGACAGTCTGCCAACTTCTTCGCATTGTTCAATATATGCAATTGCGGCGACCACGTTGTATGCTCGTCCGCGATTTACGGCGGAACCTACAATCTTTTCAATGTTACAATGAGAAAAATGGGCATCGATTTCACATTCGTAACTCCCGACTGCACGAGTGAAGAGCTTGAAAGCGCGTTTCGACCCAACACAAAGGCTGTCTTTGGCGAGACCATCGCGAATCCAAGTCTGGCAATCCTTGACATCGAGCGCTTTGCGAAGGCGGCGCATGCTCATGGAGTGCCGCTTATTGTGGACAACACCTTCCCCACCCCGATAAACTGCCGTCCCTTTGAGTGGGGCTGTGATATCGTCACACACGCCACCACGAAATACATGGACGGTCACGCTTCCGGCGTCGGCGGGGCAATCGTGGATTCCGGCAAATTCGACTGGCTCGCCCATGCGGAGAAGTTCCCCGGGCTCACGACTCCGGACGAGAGCTATCACGGCATCATATACGCAGAAAAATTCGGCCAGGGAGGTGCTTTCATAATGAAGGCAACTTCTCAGCTCATGCGGGATTTCGGCGCGACGCCCTCCGCTCAGAACTCCTACCTTGTGGGCCTAGGTCTGGAATCCCTGCATGTGCGTATGGAACGACACTGCAAAAACGCTCAAGCTGTTGCGGAATTTCTCGAAGCGCATGAGAAAATTGCCTGGGTAAACTACTGCGGTCTGCCCTCAAATAGGTATTACGCTCTGGCGCAGAAATATATGCCAAACGGCTCCTGCGGTGTAATTTCCTTCGGCGTGAAGGGCGGAAGGAGTGCAGCAGAGGAATTTATGAAAAATCTCAAGGTCGCTATAATCGCGACACATGTTGCCGACGCGCACACCTGCGTGCTCCATCCGGCGAACGCTACTCACCGCCAGCTTTCCGAGTCGGAGCTCATAAAGGCGGGCGTACCCAGTGACCTTGTCCGCCTTTCCGTCGGCATCGAGGATGTCAGTGATATCATTGAGGATCTGAATCAGGCATTGGAGACCGTTCGCTGAAGATTTAAGCAAGGTCTCGGAAAGGAACCGTTTTCATGCTCACATTCCCTGTCCCAGATATTCTTCTGAAAAGCATCTATGAGCTGAAGCCGGAAAAGCTCTCCGAAATGGGTGTGAAGCTCCTGCTCATGGATCTCGATAATACTCTTGACAAATACCACGCGAAGTTCCCGACAGTCCGTCTCCGCAATTGGATAGACGCTATGAAAAGAGCCGGAATCGAACCCTTCATCTACTCTAACAGCCGTGGCGACAGAGCGGAGCGTTTTGCCAGCTCACTCTCCATAGAATATGTCAATAAGGCGAGAAAGCCGAGGGTTACGCGGCTGTTTAAGCTTTTGAAGGAGAAAAATGTCTCTCCCGAAAACACCGCGATAATCGGCGATCAGATTTATACCGACATTCTCTGCGGAAAAAGGGCCGGAATATTAACCATCGCGATAAGACCCATCGATATGTCTAACCCGTTCCATCTCTTCCGATACGGAGCGGAGCTGCCCTTTAGATTTGCGTATAAAAGTCACGGTAATATGAAGAGAAAGAAGGACTGAATCTTGGCAAATATTAAAAAAATTCAACAGGCAATGATTACAGCGGGACTCCCCGCTCTCTGGCTCTATGACGAACTGGACAGGCTTTACGCCTGCGAATTCCTCACTAGCGACGGCTCGGTGCTCATCTTCCCCGAAAGAGCGTATTTCATCACCGACTCGCGCTTCATCGAAGCTGCGCGGGAGCAGGTAACGGGTGCCGAGGTCATTCTCTGCACGAATGAAAACAGGGAGGCCGACATTCTGCGCAGGCTTCTCTCCGAGAACGGCGTAACCGAGCTCGGTGCTCAGGACGGGAGCCTCTGTTACTCCGAATATCTGAGCATGCAGGAGACTCTGGGGGTCAGCTTCGTACCTGCCCAGAACATCACTAAATCTCTTCGGGAGGTCAAGGAACGCTTTGAGATTGAAAGTATCATAAGCGCCCAGCGAATTGCCGAAAAGGCTCTCGACCATGTACTCGGCATGCTGAAACCCGGTCTGACGGAAAAGGACGTTTCCGCGGAGCTAGAATACCGAATGACGAAAAACGGCGCCGAGGGTCTCGCCTTTGAAACGATATGCGTTTCCGGCACTAACACCTCACGCCCCCACGGCGTACCTACCTTCAACCGGCTCAAGTCTGGTGACTTTGTAACGATGGACTTTGGCTGCAAGGTGAACGGCTACTGCTCCGACATGACCCGCACCGTGGCGCTGGGCAGCGTTACCGATGAGATGAGCAGAATTTATCATCTTGTCCTCGAAGCTCAAAACGCGGGAGAAAGAGTCGCTTATGCTGGGATTATCGGCAGTGACATGGACCGGGCCGCACGCGAGGTCATCGAAAGAGCAGGCTACGGGGAATACTTCGGTCACGGACTCGGGCACAGCGTCGGGCTATACATCCATGAAGGGCCGAACGCAAGTCCCAGAGAGACGCGATCTCTTCCCGCGGGCACCGTCGTCACCTGTGAACCCGGCATATACCTGCCTGGAAAGTTTGGCGTACGCATCGAGGATATGCTCTGTATTACAAAAGATGGAGCCGAAAACCTTACAAAAGCACCCAAGAATTTGATAATCCTTTAAAAAGCGGCGTCTTTAGCGCAAATCGTCCTTGTCAAATGCACAAAACTAGTGTAAAATAACTTGGCTTAGGTACATTTTATAAAAACTTAAGGATAATTTGATTCAATTATATAGGAGGACCTGTTATGGTATCAGCAGGCGAATTCAGAAACGGCGTTACCTTTGAAATGGACGGAAAGGTTATGCAGGTTATCGAGTTCCAGCACGTAAAACCCGGCAAAGGCGCGGCCTTCGTTCGCACAAAAATGAAAAATGTTATCACCGGAGCCGTTGTCGAGACTTCCTTCAACCCCTCCGAAAAGTTCGAGAACGCCTATGTTGACCGTAAAAACATGGAGTACAGCTATGCAGACGGCGATCTCTACTACTTCATGGACTCCGAGACTTATGAGCTCGTGCCCATCGACAAGAGCGTCCTGTCCGACGGTTTCAAATTCGTTAAGGAAAACATGGTTTGCATCGTTTCCTCCTTCAAGGGCAAGACTTTTTCGGTCGAGCCGCCCAACTTTGTTGAGCTTGTTATTACAGAAACCGATCCCGGTTTTGCCGGCAATACCGCAACCAATGCTACAAAGCCCGCAACTGTTGAAACCGGTGCTGAGATCAAAGTTCCCCTGTTCATTGAGCCGGGCGAGCGCATTAAGATTGACACCCGCACGGGCGAATATCTTGAGCGTGCAAAAGGCTGATTGACAAGTGTATAATTTTTATTAGAAGCAGTTAAAATAAACCTTTGGAACGCCGGACATATCGCTTAACGAGTGTTCGGTGTTTCACAAGAATACCAAGGAGGGTATCAAAATGACAACATCTGAAAAAGTCGCATATCTCAAGGGCCTGGCAGACGGTCTAGGTCTGGATAAGGAAAACAAGCAGGACAAGCTTCTTGCCGCCATCATTGATGTGCTCGAAACCGTAGCTCTGGATCTTGACGATCTGGAAGAAAACGCTCTCGACCTCGCAGACGAGATTGACGCCATCTCCGATGACCTTGCAGATATCGAAGAAATAGTTTATGACGATTACGACGAAGACGACGAGTGCTGCGGCGATTACGATGACGAATGCTGCTGCGGAGGCGACCACGGGGACCACGAAAACGAATGCTGC
>JASDTK010000289.1:0-10181 GCA_041891555.1 Oscillospiraceae bacterium | reverse complement strand
AGCCAAGCGGTCATACCGGCCGCCGGCGGCCGCGCAGAACTCGGCGAATTTGACGATGCTTACGAGGATCTTCAGGAATACCGAAATAAAATCTATTCTCTGAAGCTCTCAGACGAAATAACCGAAAAGC
Source organism: Oscillospiraceae bacterium (assembly GCA_041891555.1). Classification (GTDB taxonomy): domain Bacteria; phylum Bacillota; class Clostridia; order Oscillospirales; family Oscillospiraceae; genus UBA2658. The sequence continues at coordinate 10,051 of JASDTK010000289.1, read as the reverse complement.
TTATGAGAGAGGTTACGAGACTTTCAAAGCAACCGCCGGGTTCCTCCGAAAGCGCCGTTCTGAGAAATTATCTCGACGTCATACTTGAGCTGCCGTGGAACACGAGGACAAAGGAAACCGTCGATATCGTTAAAGCTCGCAAGATACTGGACGACGATCATTTCGGGCTTGAAAAAGTCAAGGAGCGCATAATTGAATATCTTGCGGTTAAGCAGCTTGCACCTGAGCTTAAAGGTTCCGTACTCTGCCTTGTCGGGCCTCCCGGGACAGGAAAAACGAGTGTTGCAATGAGCATCGCCAGAGCTACGAACCGAAAATTGGCGCGCATTTCATTGGGCGGAGTACACGATGAGGCAGAGATTCGCGGACACCGTAAAACCTATGTCGGCGCGATGCCCGGAAGAATAATCGCGGGACTTGAGCAGGCAAAGTCATCAAATCCGCTCTTGCTGCTGGATGAGATTGATAAGCTCTCTAGTGACTATCGCGGTGACCCCGCCTCGGCGCTTTTAGAGGCGCTAGATTTCGCGCAAAACCATAGTTTCCGCGACCACTTCATTGAAATCCCGTTTGATTTATCGAATACTATGTTTATAACGACGGCAAACACAACCGAGACCATTCCAAGAGCTCTTCTCGACAGGATGGAGGTCATCGAACTATCCAGCTATACAGACGAGGAGAAGCTGGAGATTGCGAAGCAGCACCTCATCCCGAAGCAGCGCAAGAAGCACGGTCTTTCTGCAAATCAGCTCAAATTAAGTGATGACGCAATACGCGAGCTGATAGCGCTATATACAAGGGAATCCGGTGTCCGTAACTTGGAGCGTGAGCTTGCGTCCGTTTGCCGTAAAACGGCAAGAAAAATAGCCGCTGGAGAATGTAAATCCCTGAGGCTTACCGCCGGTATGCTCGAGGATCTGCTTGGTCCCGCAAAATTTAAGCCCGATGTTCTCGCTCCGGCTGACGAAATCGGCCTTGTGCGCGGTCTCGCGTGGACCAGCGCGGGCGGCACGGTTCTTGACGTAGAGGCCACGGTTCTTGACGGAACAGGCAATCTTGAGCTGACCGGAAACCTTGGAGACGTTATGAAGGAATCCGCAAAGGCCGCCGTGTCTTATATACGCAGCCGCGCTGATGTTCTCGGCATTCAGCATGATTTTTACAAGACCAAGGACATCCACATCCATTTCCCCGAAGGCGCTATACCGAAGGACGGCCCATCGGCAGGTATTACAATCTGTATAGCTGTCATTTCCGCTCTTACTGGCAACCCCGTACGCCGTGACGTTGCGATGACGGGCGAGATTTCACTGCGCGGCAGAGTTATGCCGATAGGCGGACTGCGCGAAAAAACAATGGCGGCTCTGCGTTCGGGCATAAAGACAGTCATTATTCCGGCCGACAACGAAAAAGACCTTGAGGAGATCGACCAGACAGTCCGTGCGGCGCTCAATTTCGTAGTCACCGACCATGTAGACAAAGTGCTTGACGTTGCGCTAAACAGAAAAATCGAGTTTTCCATCCAGAACGACGCTGAAAAAGGCAATGTTGAGGTACCGTTCATCGACACGTCAAAGCCGGTTATATCGTCGAGTCTCAGACAATAACTATTGCGCTCACGCGCGGGAGAACGTATCAAATGAACCTTAACAACGCCGAATTCATCAAGTCCGCCGCTAATCCTAAGGATTTTATTTCCGGAAGTCTGACGACAATTGTTTTCGCCGGCAAGTCAAATGTCGGGAAATCCTCTGTAATTAACAGGCTACTGAACAGGAATAATTTCGCCAGAGTCGGCGCTTCTCCCGGAAAAACCGTCCATGTCAACTACTTTCTGATAGACCGAAAGGCTTATTTCGTAGACCTTCCGGGTTACGGCTACGCAAAGGTGTCGAAGTCGGAGAAAGAACGCTGGGGAAAGCTGATGGAGGAGTTCTTCGCGGGTGAAGGGCTAATTACCCTCGGCGTTATGATAGTTGACGCCCGCCACAAGCCCACTGCTGACGATGAAATTATGGCGAACTGGTTCATCTCCTCAGGTTGTCCGTTTATTGTTATTGCAAACAAGTGCGACAAGTTGAAAAAAAGCGAGATGGAACCGAATGTGGAACTCATACGCGAAACGCTCCAGCTTCCGCAGGAAGTCCGCGTAATTCTTTTCTCCGCGGAAAAGGGAACGGGAAATTCCGAGCTTTTGACCGAAATAATGAAATTTGTAAAGTGAACTGCGACGGGGCGGAACACTCCAATAACAGCGATGAGCCGTTTGAGTGAATGTTCTGTCCCGCACTTGTTTTTTCCTGAGAAAATTGGTATAATAGCTCAACCATTGATATCGGCCCCATTGGAGGGATAATTATAAATACTTTAAGTACAATTTGGTCGGGTCTCGACTGGTCCAGGCTGACCGGTGTTTTAATCTCCGTAATACCTGCCCTCATATGCATTACCTTCCACGAGCTCTGCCACGGACTTGTGGCATACAGGCTTGGGGACAATACGGCAAAGAATGCTGGCCGCCTTACTCTTAATCCTATTAAGCACATTGATATTATAGGTCTGGCGATGATGGCGATAGTCGGCTTCGGCTGGGCAAAGCCTGTGCCCGTGAATATGAATAGCTTTAAAAAGCCAAAAGAGGGCATGGCAATAACAGCGCTTGCAGGGCCTGTTTCAAATATTATCCTTGCAATAGTTTTTCTTTTAATATTCGGTATTACCTTTTATCCGCTTGCTAACGCGGGTTCAGTGGGAATCGTTATACTTCAGATGATATATCAGACTTCATATCTTAGCTGTGCTCTTGCTGTATTCAATATAATACCCCTGCCACCGCTGGACGGCTCCAAGGTGTTTTTTGCCATGTTGCCTGATGATAAGTACTACAAGCTCATGTATTACGAACGCTACGGAATGATAATCCTGCTGCTTATAGTAGTGACCGGCACGCTCACTTCTTTTCTCACGACAGGTGCGAGTTGGGTTTTTAACGGTCTCTATTTCTTCGCACATCTGGCGGGAGCTCCTGTTTTATAATTATATTATCACCGCATAAGCCCGCAGGTCTGGCCGCGTTGAGAGGATCAATAATGAATAATCCCACCTATTTTCTGGAGGGAATCGTCAAAGACAGGGACGAGATGCAGGATTTTTCCGGTCCGTTGACTCTGATTCTGATGCTTCTTTCAAAAAATAAAATCGAGATACGGGACCTTAAGATATCGGTTATACTCGAGCAATATATCGATTACATCTCAAAGATGCAGGAGATGGATCTCGACGTCGCAAGCGAATTTGTTCAGATGGCATCATACCTTGTCTACCTCAAGACAAAGACACTGCTTGTCGGAGACGAGGAAGTCTCAGAACTCGAGGAACTCATTTCTTCTCTTGAGCAGCTCAAGTGCAAGGAAGCCTACACAAGCATCAAAGCAATTACACCCGAACTTGCAAAAGCGGCGGAGCAGGGGACGCTGATGTTCTCCAAAATACCCGAGCCGCTGAAAACCGTCGGCGACAAAACGTACAAATACAGCCATGAGCCGCAGGAACTATTAATGTCGCTTTTATCCGTTATATCGCGCGGAGATTTTAGCCGGGACACTGAGACCAGCGGTATACTTGTTCCGAAACGCATCATTTATGGAGTACATGAAAAATGCGAGCAGCTTATTTCGCTTCTGCGAAGCGGAAAGGTGCATACCCTTCGGGAACTTTATTTACTGAGCAAAACCCGCTCCGAGGTCGTCGCGACCTTTATTTCCGTACTGGAACTGTGCAGTATGGGAAGCCTTGAGCTAATGGACTGTGAAGGGGAACTGACAGTTTCACTCTGCGGAGAAATTCCCGAAGAAATACCGGAGCTGGTCTCCGATTAGGAAAGACAAAGTATAATGGACGACAGGGAACTGAAATCAACGATAGAGGCTATACTTTTCGCGTCTGGAGAGCCGGTGCCGGCTGAGCGAATCGCCCTTGTGCTCGGACTCGAAAAGGATGACATACTTAAAAACGCGAAAAATCTTTCCGACGAATACAGCTTCCAGCAGCGGGGAATCCGCCTGATGCGTATGGAAGATTCTCTCCAGCTGTGCTCGGCGCCTGAATATGCCCAGAGCATCACATTTGCGCTGGAACGCAGGAAACCGCCCAGACTCAGCCAGCCGGCGCTTGAAGTGCTTGCGATATGCGCGTATTTTCAGCCGGTAACAAGAGCCTATGTGGATCAGGTGCGAGGCGTGGACAGCTCATATACTATGGGAATTCTGCTGGAGCGAGGACTGATTGAGGCCTGCGGAAAGCTCGACGTTGCGGGAAGACCCTCAATATATAAAACCAGCGAGTTATTTTTGCGAACTATGGGCATAACAACCTTGACGGAACTGCCAAAACTTCCCGATATGAGTAGCGACGACGGCATCGCAAAACTCAGTCAGGTGATTGAATCGCTGAAGTTCGAGGATAACAGGCAGCTAAAAATCGAGTGCTGAAAAAGGGGCAGAAAGAAGTGATGCCTTGAAAGCGTTAGTCATAGTAATTCTGATTCTCACCGTGCTTCTGCTCATCCCTATCGGTATTGATTGCGGATACAGCGGAGGAGAGTTTATGCTCAGGCTCAGGCTCGGACTTCTAAATATTCGCAATATTCCCGGTAGGATAAAAAATCTGAAGTTCAAAAAACAAAAAAAACCTGCAGCTGAGATTAAAGCTGGTCCTGAAAAGGTTCAAAAGGCAAAAGAACCACTTAATAAGGATAAGCTCTTCCGTTTGGCAAAGCTTGGTCTTAAAACACTGGGACGTCTGCGCAGAAAGCTCCATGTGGATTATCTGCGCATCCGTTATACATTTGCAACGGATGACCCCTTTAATACTGCGATTGGCTTTGGCCGTTCCTCAGCGGCACTGGGCGCAATCATGCCGCTTTTTGATAATGCCTTCAACATCACCGAGCGCGACATTGGTACTTCCTTTAACTTTCTCAGCGACGAGCCCGTATTCGACTGCTGGATTACTTTTTCGATACAGGTTTGGGAAGTTTTTTATATAGCGGCAGCTTTTGGAATAGACTACCTCAAAATCAGAAACAAGCAAAAAAGAGACGACAGTACAAGAAAGGAATGACGTTATGGACAGACATCCTATCGGCGACCTCACAGAGGTTACATTAAGCAAAATCAAGGAAATGGTGGACGTAAACACTATAGTCGGCCAGCCAATAATTACTCCTGACGGAACAACTCTCATACCTGTTTCGAAGGTGACCTTCGGTTTCGGCAGCGGCGGCAGCGACGTGCCATACAAAAACGCTGGCAGCGGCTTCGGCGGTGCAAACGGCGCCGGAGTTAAGATAGATCCCGTCGGTTTTCTCACAATATCTGATGGCGTTGTAAAGATGCTGAACATTACGGCTCCGGCCAGCACGACGGTCGACAGGCTGGTCGAGCTTATTCCGGAAATCATCGACAAGGTTCAGGAGCTGATCGATAAATACAAGAAGGACTAGGCACATCTGACCAAGTCTGTATAATAATACCGGTCTGAGTCAATAATAAGCACTGCCCAATAATTTCCGGGGTGGTGCTTATTATTGAAAAAAGTGACATCGGGTGTGCTGACAGCCATTATTTTTTTGACCTTATTTATACCGCAGGCGGCCTATGCCGTTCCGGATAACAAGGCGGAAGCCGTTATTCTGGTTCAGGCTGATACGGGACAAATTCTATACAGCAAAAACGCCGACTCGCATATGCTCATAGCGAGTACGACAAAAATTATGACGGCGCTTGTCGTGTTGGATAAATGCGACCCTGACGAACAGGTGAAAATACTCCCCGAGTATACAAAAGTCGAGGGCTCGTCCATGTATCTCAAGGCAGGCGAATCATACACAGTGCGCGACCTTCTTTATGGAATGCTGCTTGTTTCGGGCAACGACGCAGCGACAGCTCTGGCGTGCCACTGCGGGGGCAGTATCGAAGGGTTCGCCGAAATGATGAACGAAAAATCCCGAAAAATGGGGCTTACCAATTCTTCATTTAAAAATCCGCACGGGCTTGACGCGGACGGGCACTATTCCTCCGCAGAAGATTTGGCTGCTATCACCTGCGAGGCCATGAAAAATGAGCTTTTCGCCAAAATAGTTTCAACAAAGACCTACACGGTTGGAGAGCAGACCTATATGAACCACAACAAGCTTCTGTGGAACTATGAAGGCTGTATGGGCGTAAAGACGGGGTACACGATGGCGGCGGGCAGAAGTCTCGTTTCGTGCGCCGAAAGGAACGGACTGCGGCTTGTATGCGTAACGCTCTCCGATTCCGACGATTGGAATGACCATGAGAAGCTCTACGACTGGGCTTTTTCAAATTACGAATACAAGCGCATTCTGCCGATGGGTGTTATTTGCGAAATACCGGTCATTTCGGGGGTTAAGGACAGCGTCAGCATATCCGCCGCGGAGGATTCCCGTATTCTGATCGAAAAGAATGCCGATATCAGCTTCTCGTTCGAGCTTCCCAAGTTCGTTTACGCGGGCATCAGGGCAGGGGAGTGCGCGGGACGGGCCTTTATTAAGCAAAGCGGAACCGTTATAGCGGAATACCCTCTCAATTACGCCGAAAGCGTGGCGCTTGCCGACAACGCAAAGCTCTCAGCCTGGGGACGCATCAAGCGAGCATGGTTTATTGCGAACAGATACGGCTTCGTATTTGAAGGCGCAGACTGACGCTTCGTTATTAATCCGGAGGAGATATGTATGGAACAGCGAATACAAAAAATTATAGCTTCCTCCGGCTTGTGCTCGCGCCGAGCGGCTGAAAAGCTGATTGAAGAGGGGAGAGTTACCCTGAATGGGCAAACGGCTTCTCTGGGTGCCTTAGCGGATGAAGAGAAAGATAAGATTGAAATTGACGGCAATCCTCTCCCGAATAGCGGGAAGAGGACTTACATAATGCTTAACAAACCACGCGGCTATCTGTCCTCGATGTCGGACGACCGTGGAAGAAAAACTGTTGCCGAACTGACAACGGACGTCGGAGCGAGAGTTTACCCCGTCGGGAGGCTCGATTATGACTCGGAGGGTCTGCTTATAATGACTGATGACGGCGCACTCGCGCATCGGCTGATGCACCCTTCGCACGAGATAAAAAAGACATATGAGGCGCGGGTACAGGGTGAAAACATTGAAAAAGCGCTGCCTGTACTTCGCTCACCGCTCATAATTGATGGTTACCAAATACATCCGGCGGAAGTGAAGCTCCTGAGACAAACGGTGGATGGGACGCTTATTTCAATCACTATTTCTGAGGGCAGGAACAGACAGATACGCAAAATGTGCGAGCAGGCGAGACTGAGGGTTCTGCGCCTGAGGCGCATAGCGGAGGGCGATTTGAAGCTCGGTAAGCTTCCCGTTGGGCAGTGGAGATATTTAGACTTTAGCGAGATAGAGAACTTGCAAAATATTACCGCTAACACCTCAGGAGTTACAAAAACGTATAAAAATTTGCAGGAATATTGAATTTTAGTTGCTCCGGCACTTGCATTTGGTTTTATTTATGTAGTATCATTGATATCAAGCGGTGAATAAAACCGAAACGACGAGGATGTGATTTGATGGAAAAAGATGTTCTGGCTGTTATTGCGAACAGTACTATCCACTATTCAAAGGGGCAGCGGCGCATTGCGAAATATATTCAGGAAAACTACGATAAAGCTGCTTTTATGACTGCAGGCAAGCTCGGCTCCACAGTCGGAGTCAGCGAATCGACCGTTGTACGCTTCGCTGCTGAACTGGGCTATGATGGCTATCCAGGGATGAGAAAAGCTCTGCAGGAGATAATACGCAATCGGCTGACCTCCGTTCAGCGTATAGAGGTGGCCAAAGACCTTATAAACGGTTCCAACGTACTTAAAGCGGTTTTGACGGCCGATATGGAAAAGCTCCAGAAGACCATCGATGAAATTGATATTGTCAGCTTCAACGCAGCCGTTGATGCTATCATCGGTGCTGAGCAGGTATATATTGTCGGTATGCGTTCCTCAGCGACGCTTTCGAGCTTTATGGGCTACTATTTAAACCTTCTGCGCGACAATGTGCATTTGCTGCACGATACGGCAGTAAGCGAGGTCTATGAGCAGGTCATACGTATCAAAAAAGGTGATGTTTTTATTGCGATGAGTTATCCTCGCTATTCCAGCCGCACTGTAAAGGCCATGCGCTTTGCAAAGGAAGCGGGAGCCACCACTATCAGTCTCACGGACGGTGAATCTTCTCCACTCGTCAAAATTTCGGACATAACGCTGTACGCAAAAAGCGATATGGTCTCTTTCCTCGATTCTCTTGTAGCTCCGTTAAGCCTTATAAACGCACTGATAGTTTCTATCGGGCTGCGATCTGAAGACGCTTTGTCCGATACATTCAAGCGTCTGGAAACTGTCTGGACGGAGAACGAGGTATATGAAAACACTGCGGGCTGACGTCGCCGTTATAGGCGGCGGAGCGGCGGGACTGATGGCCGCTGCTCTGCTATCCGAACGCGGCTTCGAAACTCTATTAATTGAACCAAACAAGCTGACGGGCAAAAAACTCAGAATAACAGGGAAGGGCCGCTGCAATCTCACAAACGACTGCGACAGCAAGCACTTTCTCGAAAACGTTCCCCGCAACGGGAACTTTCTCTACAGTGCCATCAACAGGTTTAGTACGGCGGATGCCATGGCATTTTTTGAACGCTTGGGCGTACCGCTCAAGACAGAGCGCGGAAACCGCGTATTTCCCGTCAGCGACAGCGCTCACGACGTGGCAAACGCGCTGGAGCGCTTTGGCCGCGAAAGGGGAGTAAGACTCCTCCATAAGCGCGTAACCGCGCTGAAAACCCGTGACGGAGCGCTCACAGGCATAGTCGCGGAAGATACGGAAGTAAGCTGCAAGGCGGCCGTTCTTTGCACCGGCGGCGCAAGCTATCCCGGAACCGGCTCGACAGGGGATGGGTACATCCTTGCACAAAGCGTGGGACATGCTATAGTCCCGCCGCTGCCTTCGCTGGTTCCTCTTGTATCGGATGACGATTACTGTGCCGAAATGCAGGGCTTTTCTCTCAGAAACGTGACCTTGCGGGTACTTGACGAGAACGGTAAGCCGGTCTATGAGGAGCTGGGAGAGATGCTTTTCACGCATTTCGGCGTTTCGGGACCTTTAGTTCTCTCGGCAAGCGCGCACATGAGGGATTTTGAAAACCATAAATACCGTCTTTCAATTGACCTCAAGCCTGGACTGAGCGAACAGCAACTGGACGACAGGATATTGCGCGACTTCAAAAAATACGCCAACAGAGACTTCGCGAACTCTCTTCAGGACCTGGCGGGGCACACGATGATACCTGTGTTAGTTAGGCTTTCGGGCATACCGGAGGAGACCAAGGTAAATTCCGTTACCAAGGAACAGCGGCGCGCACTTGTCCTGCTCTTCAAGGATTTTCCCGTTAGCGTTTCAGGCCCGCGCCCGGTGGATGAGGCCATAATTACCTCCGGCGGAGTGAGCGTCAAGGAGATAAACCCAAAAACCATGGAGTCGAAGTATGTTAAGGGCTTGTATTTTGCGGGCGAAATTATTGACGTTGACGCATATACGGGCGGGTTTAACCTTCAGATAGCGTGGTCGACAGCTTATGCCGCTGCGCAGTCGCTGGAGCTTTATTAAACTTGAAAGGATATATTAATGAGTAAATACTATTCCGTTGCGATAGACGGTCCATCGGGAGCCGGAAAGAGCACGATTGCAAAAATGTGCGCTGAAAAATTCGGTTTTCTCTATATAGATACAGGGGCTATTTACCGCACAGTCGGCGTAGCCGTTCGCAACGCGGGGCTCGGTTCAAAGGACGAGGCAGGCGTGATATCTCTGCTTCCTAGCATTAATATCGCAATGCGTCACGATGAAAACGGGCTTCAAAGGATGATTTTAAACGATGAGGACGTTTCAAACGAAATCCGTCTTCCAGAGATTTCGATTTATGCCTCGGATGTTTCCGCAATGCCCTCGGTACGTGCC
>JASDTK010000288.1:0-1718 GCA_041891555.1 Oscillospiraceae bacterium | reverse complement strand
ATGTAGAGCTTAACGCATATCGACACCGCAAGAACCGCGGCAGTCACCAGGCTGAATTCAATTGCAGCAGGGGTGATAATGCCTTTAATCGATTCTTTTGCGAGCTCGTAGCCCATCAGAATGATGACTATCGAGACAATGAAGCCGGAAATATATTCAAATCTTCCGTGCCCGAATGGGTGCTGAGGATCAGCCTTTTTCCCCGAAAGCCTGAAGCCTACGATTGTTATAATAGAAGAACCCGCGTCGGAGAGGTTGTTGAAGGCGTCCGCGATGATTGCGACTGAGCCGGACAGAAGCGCAACCGTGAGCTTTCCTCCGAACAGCAGAAGGTTAAACAGTATTCCCGCCAAACCGCTGGTAACGCCGACCCGTCTCCTCGTTTCGGCGCTGTAGGGACTTCCCTGTGCTTTAAGTTTTCTTATAAGAAAAAACATTGCTTACTCCTGAATTAAATTTTTTTACTTTGCGCTTCATCGCTTTTATGACCGCCTTCTCCTCGGCGCTGGGCTTGCGCGATTCGCAAATTTTCTGAAGCGACTTGTTATAGGTGAAGTCGTCCAGTTCGCAGTTTTCCAGGAACTTCATCGTTATGTCAGTATAGTTTACATAACATATTGATACTGCCCAAGCAACCGCCATTTTCACATAGTAGTCATCGTTTTGAATTTCCTCAAATGTTCTTAACATCAGCTGCGTATGCTCATTATCTATGAAATAGCAGAGCATTATTACAACAGCGAAACGTATGTCATAAGGCTTCTCAGAGTTTACATAATCTATTATAAAATTCCATACCCGCTCTTTGTTATTTTTCGTTATTTTCAATCCGCTGCAGAAAGAGTCACAGAGCGCCCAGTTCGTAATTTTGGGTATATAACTTTGCGCAAAGGTCAGAACCGTTTCAATATCCTCTTTCAGAAGCCCTATCACGCTGCCCTCAAGCAGAGTTTCCTCGTAATATATATCCCTGTTCTGCTCAAAATATGACCGCCAGTCGTCCTTTGAAAGCTCCTTAGCGAGCTTTTTCATATCCGGCGAGCGAACACCCAGAATGTTGTCAGTTCTCGGAATGAGCGAAGACATGAATTTCTGATACTTTGGGTCGGCCAGCTCCGTCAGCTTTTCACGGTATTTTTCGTAGATATCTGCCATCAGCGGATTTTCCCTTCGAGCTCGAGCAGCAGAGTTTTAATATCCAGCCCTCCGCCATAGCCGCCGAGTCCACCGTCCGCTGTGATAACTCTGTGGCAGGGTATGATTATCGATATAGGGTTATTATGGTTTGCTCCGCCTACGGCACGGAAGCCCTTGGGAGAGCCAACTGCCTCCGCGATGTCCTTATAGCTTCTTGTTTCACCGTAGGGTATTTCCATGAGCGCCGTCCAGACTTTCTTTTGAAAAGCTGTACCCTGTGCATCCAGAGGCAGATCAAAATCGCGGCGTTTTCCCGCAAAGTACTCCCGAAGCTGCTTCGCCGCGGCATCACTCAGCTTAGAAGGTTCTCCTCCCGACTTTTCATTTGTGAAAAGCACATGGCATATCGCCGTATCGGTATAACCTATCTTAAGATTCATATTGGGAAATTCGTAAACGGCAAAATTTTCGTCTTTCATATCGGTTCTCCCTCCCTGTCAGTTTCCGTGGGATTGCTCCCACGCTCTTTTTTTCTTCTCCTCATTTTTACCCCCCTATATAAACATTATCTTTTCTTTAAG
>JASDTK010000287.1:5937-10241 GCA_041891555.1 Oscillospiraceae bacterium | reverse complement strand
TTGAAAAGCCCGGTTATTCAGAGTCTGAAAAAAAAGTCGGAGTGCGGTTCGACGCGCTTTTTAAGGACTGCGATAAGAGCATCATCGTTACGACCTTCGCGTCAAATGTCCACAGGGTTCAGCAAATTATAAACAGCGCAGCGAAGAATAATCGCAAGGTTGCAATCACGGGGCGCAGCATGGAAAACATCATGCGCGTCGCGATGGAGCTCGGCTATATGGATGTGCCGAAGGACACGCTTATAGACATCAATATGATAAACACCCTTCCCAAGAACAAGGTCGCCATAATTACGACTGGCAGCCAGGGCGAGAGTATGTCGGCCCTTTACCGCATGGCCTTTTCCGGACATCGCCAGGTCGAAATAACTTCCGGCGACAGGGTAATTATCTCCGCGTCTGCGATTCCTGGCAATGAAACGACTATCAGCCGCGTAATTAACGAACTGTTCATGAAGGGAGCAGAGGTCATCTATGACAGGCTTGAGGAGCTTCATGTCTCCGGTCACGCCTGCAGAGAAGAGCTGAAAATGATGCTCGCCCTCACAAAACCCAGATATTTTATGCCGCTCCACGGCGAGCAGCGTCATCTCCGCACCCACGCCGAGCTTGCAAAAAGCATGGGTATCGACCCGAAGAACATCGTAATCGGCGATATTGGCAGAATTATCGAGGTAACGAGGAAGGACGCAAAGCTCGGCGGAACAGTGCAGTCGGGCAAAGTGCTTGTGGACGGAACCGGCGTCGGAGATGTCGGAAGCGTCGTTCTGAGAGACAGACGGCATCTTGCGCAGGATGGCATGGTAGTTGTCGTCATGACGCTCTCCGCCGAGGACGCAAGCCTCATTTCGGGACCTGATATTGTGACCCGCGGCTTCGTTTACGTCAAAGAGTCCGACGTGCTTCTGGAGGAGCTAAAAAGGGTAACGCTCGAAACACTGGATTCCTGCGAGAATCAGAGAATTACCGACTGGGCTACGATAAAGGCGAAGGTTAAGGCGAATCTTTCCGGCTACCTCTATAAAACCACAAAGCGCAGTCCGATGATACTGCCCGTCATAATGGAAGTATAATCAGAGGACAATAAAAGCCCCGCATCGCAAAAGCTGATTTAATGTTACTTCATGTAATACAAGCGTCTTTCTAAACAACTCAAAAAGGTAACGGCCAAGGCCGTTAATACCATAGCATTTTTGCTTACTTCGTCAGCGTCGCCCTGCTGTATCTTTATACAGCGACGGGTGGCGCTTTCTCGTCTGCAGGGCTTTCTTGCCCTCTGATATAACACTTGCGGAAACCGCGTTTTTGAGGTAAACTGTCAGCATTAATATGATGAGGTATTCAGTATGAACATACCTGTTTTTGACGCGCACTGCGACACAATACTGGAAGCACATAATCACAACTGCGGTTTAAGAGACAATAAACTCCACGTCGATCTGAAGCGGGGAGGATGCTTTGTGCCCTATGCTCAGGTTTTCGCTATCTTTACGCGTCCGTGGCCTGAGAATATTGACTGGCAGAACATTGACTATTCAAAAGATTGGCCGGCGGAGACGCTTGTTCCGCGCTGCGAAGAGCTGCTTAATTATCTGCTTTCTGAATTTGATAAAAACCCCGATATTCTTACTCATTGCAAGAGCACCATTGACGCGGAGAGGGCAGCTAAAGAAGGCAGAATCGCCGCGTTCATCGCAATCGAGGGAGCCGAGCTTCTGGGCTGCGATTTAAAGCGGCTGGAGACTGCGTACGGCAGGGGAATACGCCTTGTTAATCTTTGCTGGAACTTCGACAACGCCCTTTGCGGCGCAGCAAACGGGCCGACGAAGTCGGGACTCACAAAGCGGGGCGCGGAGTTTGTGAAAAAAATGCAGGAACTCGGAATGGTGGTCGACCTCTCGCATGCATCCGAGTACACTTTCTGGGACGTCGCGGAAATAGCAAGAAGGCCGATTATCGCGGGACACTCGAACTCGAAGTCTGTCTGTAACAACGCACGCAACCTGACTGATGAGCAGTTCAAGGCTTTGGTCTCGCTAAAAGGCATCGCGGGACTGAATCTTTGTCAGGACTTCCTGAATGAGAGCGGCAAGGCAGACATCGACGATATAATCAGGCACGCGGAGCACTTCCTTTCGCTCGGCGGCGAGAAAGCAGTGTGCCTCGGCGGGGACCTTGACGGTATTGAAACTACGCCAGAGGGAATCACGGGTATCGAGAGCTACGGCGAGCTATATAACGCCATGCTCAGACGCAACTATTCGGAGGACCTTGTGCGGGACATTTTCTATAACAATCTTTTTGGCGTACTGGAGAGAGTGCTGTGAACATACAGATTTTCGGAAAATCAAAATGCTTTGACACCAAGAAAGCTGAGCGCTATTTCAAGGAGCGAAAGATAAAGTTCCAGAGCATAGACCTGCCGCGCTTCGGGATGAGCCCGCGCGAGCTGGAAAGCATCATTTCCAATGTCGGGCTGAACGCGCTTATCGACGAAAAGGCGAAGGACGCGGAGATACTTAAATATTTGGCCTACGACGCGGACAAGGTGCAGAAGCTTTTTGAAAATCCCTCACTCATTAAAACCCCAATAGTTCGCAACGGGAAAAAGGCGACAGTTGGATACTGTCCCGAAATCTGGAAGGATTGGGAATAAGCAAAACGGACAGTCAAAAAGACTGTCCGTAATAGCTATAATGCGAATGTTATTCCATTACATAAGGCAGAAGAGCGATCTGACGAGCCCTCTTAATTGCCTCCGTGAGCTCACGCTGATGTGCAGCGCAGGTTCCGGTTGTACGGCGGGGCAGAATTTTGCCGCGCTCGGAAAGGAAGCGGCGAAGCTTCGCCGTGTCCTTGTAATCTATATGCTCGCTTCTGTCGGCGCAAAACTGACAAACCTTTTTGCGCTTATGGTTTTTACCCATCTTGTCTCTGCTGTCTCTATTGTCTCTGCTATCTCTATTATCATATGCCAAGGCTTTTTCCTCCTATCATTGGATTGTTGTGTTTTTCAAACTAGAAAGGCAGGTCGCCGTCGCCGTTGTCAAGCTCCGAAAATGCGGAACCCTTGAAGTCACCTTCATTGGAACGGGGAGCGCTGCTGTCGTGAGTGCCGGAATCCGAGCCTTCGCGACGCTTGCTGTCTCCAAAATAGACATTGTCGGCAACGATTTCTGCGCTTCTGCGCTTGTTGCCTTCTTTATCCTGCCATTCATGGATTTGAAGACGGCCGCTTACAACTGCCATGCTGCCCTTCGTAAAATACTTGGACACGAATTCGCCGGTTTGACGCCATGCGACGATGTCGATGAAGTCCGTCTGCTTCTCTCCGCTGTCCTTGGGCGCAAAATCACGGTCCACGGCAAGTGTGAAAGAAGCAACCGGCGTACCCGATGGGGTGTAACGCAGTTCGGGATCACGGGTTAAACGACCCATTAGCGTAATGTGGTTCAGCATAACTGCCTCCTATTCGCAGCGAACGGTAATGAGGCTGCGTATCACGCCGTCGGTAATACCAAGGATACGGTCCAGCTCCGCCGGGAAATCGGGAACTGAAGAAAACTTGACGAGTACATAGTAACCTTCGGTAAGATCGTTGATCTCATAAGCAAGCCTGCGCTTTCCTATAAGCTCCATCTCATCTACAGTACCGTGCTGCTCGACAAGCGCCTTGAATTTTTCTACGACTGCTGCTGTATCTTCTTCGCCGAGTGTGGGATTGATGATGTACATCAGCTCGTATTTTTCAGATGTCTTTGCCATTTTAGCACCTCCTTCTGGACTAATGGCCCCAAAATAGGGGCAAGGATAGCTTGTCTCAATATGACAAGCTATCCTATTATACACAAAATATGAGGAATGTCAAGGAAAACGCCTATTATAACGCAGTTAATGGTCTATTTTTCTGGAAGCGAGCTATGGTGCTACGATTAATTAATATTCTTTGTGTTGAGATTGCATGCTATTCTATACAAGATATTTTTTATTCAGTTGAATCGCCTTCCATTCGTTTACTGAAATAAGATATTCATAAGAAGCATAAGTTTTGCAAAGCTCCTTTGAATAATAAGTACTTTCCCGCTGAAATTGAAAACCACATTTTTCAATCATACCCTTAGAGGGAGCGTTGTTTTGAAAGCAACATGCCCAAATATTTATAATTCCGTTTTTAAACAGATAATCAATTGTTGCTGTTATGGCTTCTGTCATAATGCCGCGCCGCTGAAATTCCCGATTAAGCGCACAGCCAAGCTCACGAGTGTCTGCGCGCCCTTCTTCAGAATCGGGGTCCACTGCAATAT
>JASDTK010000287.1:590-5927 GCA_041891555.1 Oscillospiraceae bacterium | reverse complement strand
CCCCACAACCTTACCTGTTTCGCGAAAAACAATTGCATGCTTGTAGCCATCTTTAATCCAGCGTGCAAGTATTTCTGATGTTTGTTCACGAAATTCGTGAGCTGGCCAGCCGGCCCCTAAACCGACTCCGGTCTGTGAACAGTATTCATATACGTCGTTTATGTCGTTTTCAGTAAAAGGCCTGATAGACAGACGCTTAGTTTTAATTCTCATAAAATTGCCCCTATTAACTGTAAGCGAAAGTTGGAGAAGTATCAATAGTCTTTTATTTAATGAATTCAATGTAAATACTTAAACTCTTTATTGTGTTTTATCAGCCTATATAATAAGCACTAATGCTTCCGAATGAAAGGAACATTAGTGCTTTTGCTATTCCAATGAAAAATTATGCCAACAATGTATCATTACCCGTTAAGCGCAGTATGCGTAGTGCCCTAAGAAGCTCACATCGTACCCAGAGTGATAATCGCCATGGAATAGACCTCATCCGCGTCACAGCCGCGGGAGAGATCGTTGATGGGGGCGTTCAGACCCTGCAGTATCGGCCCATAGGCAGCGAAGCCGCCGAGCCGCTGAGCAATCTTGTAGCCGATGTTGCCGGCCTCGATGTTGGGGAATATAAATGTGTTGGCCTGACCCGCAACGGGAGAGCCTTTGCACTTGGTCGCGGCGACAACGGGAGAAACAGCAGCGTCAAACTGCAGCTCACCGTCAATAGCCAGCTCTGGAGCAAGCTCCTTCGCTTTTTCTGTGGCGTCGCGTGAGAGCTGAACTGTGCCGCC
Source organism: Oscillospiraceae bacterium (assembly GCA_041891555.1). Lineage (GTDB taxonomy): Bacteria > Bacillota > Clostridia > Oscillospirales > Oscillospiraceae > UBA2658. The sequence continues at coordinate 5,145 of JASDTK010000287.1, read as the reverse complement.
CTTGCCGGAACCCTTTGTTGAGAAGCTCAGTACGGCAACTTTCGGATCTATGCCAAAAATCTTAGCCGTTCTGGCGGTCTCGATGACGACCTCCGCGAGCTTGTCGCTGCCCTTGAGCGTAACGTTGCCATCCTTGTCAACCGTGTCGGGATAGTCGATGTTGATTGCGCAGTCGCCCATTGCGAGCTTTTCGTCGCCGCGGACGAGGATGAAGCAGGAGCTGACGAGATGAGCGCCGGGCTTGGTCTTAACTATCTGAAGCGCGGGACGAACCGTGTCCGCGGTGGAATATGTCGCGCCGCCCAGAAGACCGTCCGCCTTGCCCATTTTGACGAGCATTGTGCCGAAGTAATTGCTCTTGGAAAGAGATTCGCGGCACTCCTCAATCGGAGTCTTGCCCTTGCGGAGCTCAAACATAGCCTCAACCATCTTGTCCATTTCAGGGTAGCTTGCGGGATCGGCGATTTCCATTCCGTCAATATTGAATCCGCCGGCCTTGGCGGCGGCTCTGACCTTTTCGGGGTTGCCGCAGAGCAGGACATCCATGATACCGTCGGCAGCGAGGCGGCTTGCTGCTTCAAGGATGCGGGGGTCCTCGCCTTCCGTAAAGACTATTCTTTTACGGTCGCTTTTGAGTCTGTTAATTATTTCAGTCAGCATGATAAGTTTACTCCCATGTAATTTTTAAACTTTTGCATTATACAACCTTGAATCCAAATTACAAATAAAAAATGCTAAGAAATCTCATTTTTTTAGTTAATTAAAGCGGAATACCTTGAGGTTTTTGCATTATAAGGTTATAATAATTTTCAACTTTCAAAAACAGTACGGAGGCTCATCGCTATGCTCAAGGAGTGGTATGACGGCGCATATTTCAACAGAGAGTTTCTGTTTCGATTCGGGGATTGCGACATTCGGAAGACTGCAAGCCTCTATACGATACTGAAGCTTCTCACGGAGCTTGCCGGAGAGGACTATGAAAGACGTGGCTTAGGGTACGACTTTCTTGCGAAAAGCGGTCGGGTTATGCTGCTTTCGCGTATGAGCCTCAGATTTTTAAGACTGCCCGTCCACAAGGAAAAAGTAATAGCCGTCACTTGGGAAAGAGGCGAGAGCGGTCCTTTCTTTTACCGTGATTATGAAATCAAAGCAGAGGACGGAGAGCTTCTGGCTTCAGGGACAAGTTGCTGGATTATGGTTGACATAATAACAAGAGAGGTGCTTCGCCCAAATGCTCTTACTGAGGGCAACAGACAGCTTGAAGTCCGGAGCTCCGATTGCCCGGAATGCGAAAAAATCAGAAAACTCGATAATCTGCCGGTCTTGGGCAGCAGGCCGATATTTTATTCGGATCTGGACGGTAACGGTCATGTGACCAACGCCGTCTATGCGAGGATCGCCCTAGACTTTATGCCCGAAGAAATAAGGCAGAAAGAGATAAAGGAGTTTTTGATTAGCTTTTATCATGAAACAAGGCTCGGAGAGAATCTCGAGTTTGCCGGTATAAAAACCTCGGACGGCTTTGTACTTCAGGGAAACGCGGGCGGAATTCCCCGTTTCGGCTGCAGATTCGGGTTATAAGTAGCCGCGCCATTAAATAAAAAAATTCGGAGGATTATAATGCCTGACAGATGGTTTGACGGAACGTATTACAAAAGAGAGATTACGGTTAATTATATGGACTGCAACACCGAAAGGAAGGTGTTTCTTCATCATATATTGGGAGTGTTTTCGGAAATTGCCGGAGACGAGAGCCAGTCAAAGGGCAGGACCCATGAGGCTCTTGTAAATACCGGCAGGATGTTCCTCATTACCCGCATGAGTATAAGATTCCACAGAACCCCCGACGTAAACGAAAGTTTGATTTTCAGAACATGGTATCGGAAAGCAGAGGGTAAGTTCTTTTTCAGGGACTGTGATGTAAGGTCGACCGCGGACGACTTGCTCGCTTCGATAACCGGAACATGGGTCCTGATAGAGCTGAGCGAGCACAGGGTGCTCGACACCGGGGAACACCCAATTCCCAATGTAAAAAGCTTCAACGAAAAGGCGGACAGCCCAGAATGCAAAAAAGTAGTTTCCGAAGCTGAGCTCCCAGTCATCGGGATCAGACCTGTGTATTACACCGACTTGGACTGCAATTATCACCTTAACAACTCTGTCTATACGAAGATTGCTACGGATTTTTTGCCACAGGAATATCAGGGCAGGGAAGTAAGTGATTATGTAGTAAACTTCAATAAAGAGACAAAGCTCGGCGAAACTCTCGAGCTGAGAGGCGGCAGCAGCGGTGATTGTTACATCATCCAGGGCTTTGTTGACGGTATGCAGCACTTCGCAAGCGAATTTACTTTCCGCGATAACTGATTCCAATCTCCGACAAAAAAATAAGGCGCTTTTTACCGCACCCGACCTTTAGCTGTCACTTTTAAGTGAGCTTTAGGTCAGGGTGCGGTAATTTATGTAAACGCCAATTTTTTTAAGTTATTTTTGGTATTTTTGTCGGACGAAAGTTTTGCATGCATCCTTGCAAAAAAAGAGTAATATTTACAAATGGCAACAAAATAGTAACAAAATTATCTGTTAATACTACTAAATATTACGTTAAATATTTGTCAATTGTTGATTTATTCAAAATGTTTTGCTAGCATGGGCAAAGTGTTCAAGGGAAAAAACCGCAAATACTAAAGAAAGTGGGAAACAATTAACTTAAAACGAAGCTGCGATATACCAATGTGGGAATGAATAGCTGCATATTAGTATGCCGTAAAACTTGCGTGATGAAAGGCGCAATGCGACATTATTCGTATTGAATATGAAGCTATAATTGCGCATACGGTGCGAAACCGAATCGCATAGTAATACCCCCGCAGTTTGCAGCAGATGATTTTTAAGGAGGTTTATCTATGAAAAGACTAATAACAATTTTGCCTGTAATTGCGCTGACCGTCATATTAAGCGGTTATGCCCAAGCGGCTTATGATGACGGTGGTGGAACCGTAAGGACTTTTTCGACCGATATCGATTATTCCGAGGCGATGATACAGGCTGCGGTTACGGGAGATTATGCTGCTGGCCTTGCAGCTCAGCAGACTCGTGACGAAAAAATCTCAACGCTCGATTTGGGCACCTCGACATATACATTTGAGGATCTGATGCTGCTTTCAAAGATTATTTACGCGGAGGCAGGTTCTGTGTGGCTGAGTGATGAATGGAAAATGTGCGTTGGAGAGGTTGTTTTAAACAGGGTAGCCAGTCCAGAGTTTCCGGACACAATCAAAGACGTTCTGGAGCAGCCGGGTCAATACTACGGCTCAAACAGCAGCTATTTTGACGATCTGCTCCCGACCGAGCGCTGCGTTCGCTGCGCAATTCGCCTTTTGAACGGGGAAAGACTCCTTGAATCCTCTGTCGTCTTTCAGGCAAACTTCAAACAGGGAAGCGGAACGCAAACGGCGTTCTATGACAAATATTTAGGATGGACATATTTCTGCTACAGCTCTCATATCGAACTGTATCAGTGAATGAAAAAAGGCTGAAGCCAATAGCTTCAGCCTTTTTTCATTATGTTAATATCAGAAAATATCCTGAACGACCTTTTCGGGAGGAGCCTCGAGCAAACGGGGATTCTTCATGTAATACTTCAAATACTTGAAGGAGCCGGCCATATAGAAACCGTCACAGGTACGCTCGTCAACGGAAACACTGTAATCAACATATTTTCTTTCGACCGGACGGGCGGAAGCGTCGAGCTCGACATTGTGCCGTTTAGCTCCGAAGGCAACAAAAACTGGCAGATTTCCAAAATCATAGATGTGATGGTGAACAGGGGGGATGCCGAGAGAACCCAGGTCAGTGATAATCATCGAGCCGTGGAAGGGACTGATATCAAGCAGCGATTGCGGAAGCCAGCCGAAATAGTCTAGCATCCTGAGAAAACTGACGACTGTATTGAGAACGATACGGGGTAAATTTGCGAACGTTCTTACAAATTTGTCTGTTCCGTTATCTTCTACATTTGCTTTTACTTCATCAATCTGCTCGCCAATCTTACGATATATGTCAAAAATCGTGTCGGAGGGTAGGAACTTCACTTTAATCGTGGTTTCCTCAGCATCGTCGGAGAAGGCCTTTTTAACCGTCATAAGAACCTCGACATAGTTGCGGGCAAATACCTTCTGACCTGAAACAAAGCGATTCAGAGCGGGACGGTAGGCGACAGTTCTGACGTAGGCAGCGAGAAACAGATGCAGCAGACCCATTCCCTTGTAGCCCTCGGAACGCTTTTCGCGCAGCCAGCGGTCAATTTCCGTGACCTCTATGCTGTCAGAAAAATAGTTTGTCGAGTCTGAACGCCTTTTCATGATGAAAGGGGTAAACTTATTGTAAGGGGGATATGTACGGAGCAGACGCCCGTCAATACGGTCACCAAATCTGCGCTTATATATGGGTTCTGACATAATTGGTTTCCTCCGATATATTATTATCAATTTGAACAACTATCGATTTTGAATTATATATTACATTTACGTTGATATCAAGAGTGGTTTTCATT
>JASDTK010000287.1:0-580 GCA_041891555.1 Oscillospiraceae bacterium | reverse complement strand
GCAGAAATATTGCACATTTGTTCAAATGATTACATATATAAGGAAAAAACGCATACTCTCCAATTAAGCAACCGCGGAGCTTTCGTGCTCTGCGGTTTTTAGCACAATTCATTGAAAAGGCGCGGAAGCCTTCGTCAACGTGCGCGGGGTTCTGCAAAATAAATATTAAATAACCCATAATTTAACGAGTTGCTTTACAATATATAATTAATATGACATAATTTAGTTAGGACGCAGAAGAGGAGTCGATGTTTATGAAAAAAATTTATAGAATATTGTTTCTTATATCTTCGTTAGCCTTTGTGTTTGCTACGGCTGCGTTTGCATCAACTTATGACAAACCCGCGCAGGAACTCAAAACGCTGGGGCTGTTCCAGGGTACCAGCACGGGTCTTGAACTTGACCGAGCTCCGACGCGCTCGGAGGCGGCGGTTATGCTGGTACGTCTGCTTGGAAAGGAAAATGAGGCGAAGACTCAGTACGCCGCGGGAACAATATCGAACCCCTTTACGGATGTTCCCGACTGGGCAAAACCTTACATATCGTGGCTGTATACGAACAATATGGCCAAGGGCGTGTC
>JASDTK010000286.1:9611-10276 GCA_041891555.1 Oscillospiraceae bacterium | reverse complement strand
CTTCAGGCCGTGCAGCCGGAAGACCTGACAGCCGCCGAGATCAGCGTCCGGCTGGGTGCGACATGGCTCCCGCCCGAAGTGGTGGAGCAGTTCGTCCATGAGCTGCTTTCCCCGGCCTTCTACTTGCGGCGAAACATCAAGGTCCATTATATGCCTTATACCTCCGAGTGGAGCATAGAGGGTAAAAATCAGGACCGGGCGAACATTAAGGCCAACGCGACCTATGGCACCGAACGGGCAAGCGCCTACAAGATCATCGAGGAAACGCTGAACCTGCGGGATGTGCGGGTATTCGACGCTGTGTACGACGACAGCGGCAACAAAACTTACGTCCTCAACAAGAAGGAAACTGCCATCGCCCGCCAGAAGCAGGCCCTCATCAAACAGGAGTTCACAGACTGGATATGGAAGGACCCGGACCGCCGCGAACGGCTGTGCCGGCTGTATAATGATAAATTCAATTCCATCCGGCCCCGCGAGTACGACGGCAGACACATCCAGTTTGTTGGGATGAACCCGGAAGTTGTGCTGCGGACGCATCAGATCAACGCCGTCGCCCGTCAGCTTTACGGCGGGAACACGCTGCTGGCACATGTTGTAGGTGCTGGAAAAACCTATGAAATGATTGCCGCGGCGATGGAGGGCAAGCGCCTGGGGTTGTGTCA
>JASDTK010000286.1:7164-9601 GCA_041891555.1 Oscillospiraceae bacterium | reverse complement strand
CTGACCGAGCAGTGGGCCGGTGAGTTTTTGCAGCTCTACCCAGCGGCAAACATCCTTGTTTCCACCCGGAAGGACTTTGAAACCAAAAACCGCAAGAAGATCTGCGGGCGAATCGCCACAGGAGAATTTGATGCGGTCATCATCGGACACAGCCAATTTGAGAAGATCCCGCTGTCGGTGGAACGCCAGAAAGCCATCCTCGAAGAACAGATCGACACGATCCTGGACAGCATTGCCGACGCAAAGGCCAACCGTAGCGAGAATTTTACCATCAAGCAGCTTGAAAAAAGCCGCAAATCACTGGAGCTGAAGCTTAAAAAACTCAACGACCAGAGCCGCAAGGACGATGTTATCACCTTTGAGGAACTTGGCGTTGACCGGCTGTTTATTGACGAGAGCCATTTTTTCAAGAACCTTTTCCTTTTTACAAAAATGCGGAACGTCGGAGGCATCGCGCAAACCGAAGCGCAGAAGTCCTCCGACCTTTTTGCAAAATGCCGCTATCTGGACGAGCTGACCGGCAACCGCGGCGTTGTTTTTGCCACCGGCACGCCCATATCCAACAGCATGGTAGAGCTTTACACCGTGCAGCGGTACTTGCAGTATGACGCGCTCCACCGCGAACAGCTCCAGAACTTCGACGCCTGGGCCTCCAACTACGGCGAGACGGTCACGGCCATCGAGCTCTCCCCGGAGGGCACCGGATACCGCAGCAAAACGCGGTTTGCCAAGTTCTATAACTTACCTGAATTGATGGCCATGTTCAAGGAAGTGGCGGACATCCAGACGGCGGATATGCTCAACCTGCCGGTGCCAAAAGCAATTTATCACAATATTCCCCTGAAACCCAGCGAGCTTCAGCGCGAGATGGTAGCCGATCTCTCCGAACGCGCTGATAAGGTACGCAACAAAGAGGTCGAGCCGAATGTGGACAATATGCTGCTGATTACCAACGACGGACGAAAGCTCGCTTTGGACCAGCGGCTTATGAATCCTATGCTGCCCGATCATGAGAACAGCAAGGTGTCAGCCTGTGCCGAAAATGTCTTTACCTTTTGGATGGAATACACCGAAAGCCGCGCGACGCAGCTCATCTTCTGCGACCTGTCCACGCCGAAGAATGACGGCAGTTTCAATGTCTACGATGACATACGGGACAAACTCATCGCAAAAGGGATTCCCGCCGAGGAAATCGCCTATATACATGATGCCAATACCGAGACGAAAAAGAAGGAGTTGTTCGGCAAGGTCCGCAGCGGACAGGTGCGCGTGCTGATGGGTTCCACTTTCAAAATGGGCGCTGGCACGAACGTCCAGGACCGGCTCATAGCAATCCATCATCTGGACTGCCCGTGGCGGCCGTCGGATTTGGAGCAGCGCGGCGGGCGTATTCTCCGTCAGGGCAATATGCATCCCGAAGCCCACATTTTCCGTTATGTTACCGAGGGCACCTTCGACGCCTATCTCTACCAGATCATTGAGAACAAGCAGCGTTTCATCAGCCAGATCATGACCTCCAAGGCGGCAGTCCGTTCCGCAGAAGATATCGACGAAACGGCACTGTCCTATGCGGAGGTCAAGGCCCTCGCCACCGGCAATCCATACATCAAGGAGAAAATGGGGCTGGAAGCGGATGTGGCGAATCTCCGGTTGTTCAAGGCCAATTACCTTAGACAACGATACACACTGGAGGACGCCGTGCTGAAAGAATATCCTATGCAGATTAAGCAGGACGAGAGCCGCATCGCCGGGCTAAAAGAGGATATTGCCCGAGTAGCCGGGAATCCGCTTCCCACAGACGAAAAGGCTTTTGTGGGAATCACGGTGTTTGATACGGATTATGCGGAAAAGGCTGAGGGCGGTCAGGCTATTCTGGACGCCTGTAAGGGTATGAGTTCTCCGGAACCGATCAGGCTCGGCAGCTATCGCGGCTTTGAATTGGAGCTTTCCTTCGACACTTATGAGCACAAATACAAAATGACTCTGCGCGGAGCCAGAAGCTATACCATCAACCTCGGCGCCGATATTTATGGCAACCTCACCCGCCTGGATAATGCACTCGAGAGCTTTTCAGAGCGCCTGAGTGACACCGAGCGAACGCTTGAAAACACCCGACAGCAACTACAAAATGCCAAGATGGAGCTGGAACGCCCCTTCGCGCAGGAGGAAGAACTGAAATCCAAATCCGCACGTTTGGCAGAGCTTGACGCTCTTCTCAATCTGGAGAAGAAAGACGTCGAGATTGTGGACGAGGAATCGGACGAGGAAGCCGAGGCCGGCGCAAGAAAGGTACAGGTCTGCGTAAGGTGAAGTGGCAGCCCGCTGTATCAAAAGCAGCGGGCATTCCTTCTCCATCAGCGACGTGGTAATCCTCCGGCATGACGGCACGGAGTGCGCCTATCATTGCGATAGCACCAGATTTTCGGAGCTGCCGGAA
>JASDTK010000286.1:1414-7154 GCA_041891555.1 Oscillospiraceae bacterium | reverse complement strand
GCTGAGCAGGAACTACCGCCTAAACCGAAAATACGGGCTGGAATGGATTGTCATGTTTTGATGAATCATGTATAATAAATTTTAATAATGTAAGGCTCGTTTTAACATGTTTTGATAGTTTTACGAGCATGTATAAGTTCACTGCTACTTTGCTAAGTGAGGTAAATCATGGCTACAATTCTATTAGGTAATGGGTTTGATATCGAACTTGGCGGGCGAGATTACACTAATAAGTCGATTATAAATCGCTTAATTAAAAATATTGAAACAAAAGACTATTCCAACACCCTACTAAATAGAAAAATAGGTAATGATGAGCTCAAGGTTCTTCTTCCAGGGTTATATGATGAATTTAAGAAAATGCTTAAAGGGCAATATGATAAATATTGTACTGATGCGAAAGATATATCGTTGTTGACGATGCTGAAGACTCGATATGGGTTAAGCACTCAAATTGATGAGATTGGCATGGAAGACTTTTTTGTTATTTTACGGTTGTTCCATACACGATTTCATGATGGGGCTGACTTCATAAAATCAACTCACGACGGATTCTGCTGGATGTTTCTTGACACTATTTTTAATGAGGAGCGCATACAAAAAATAGCTTCAACGGTTCTTCCTGCATACAAACGTTATTTGGCCGCTACTCTTGGGGCATATGATAGCATATATACGATAAATTATGATAAGACTGCTGAAATCATTGCAGAAAAAGAAGTATATTATCTTCACGGTGATTTCGAAACGCTCTTTGACCAATACAATCCAGATACACTTATTGGTCGTTATTATTGTGAAAAAGGAGTAGCAAACCCTGTGAATTCTGCAACAAAGCATATTTATTGTAATGGGTTAATGGGATTTTCAGGTGCATACAAAGAACATATAATGGAAATTATGGATAATGGTCAATTTGGTGTTGAGTCTATTCTGAAAAGCTATAACGAAGGAATGGCAGTTCAAGACCTTAAGAAGTTAGAAAGGCTTAAAAATTCACCAGATGAAGGCGAACAACTTGCATTTGGAATAATCAGCGCTAAAATCAATTTTCCCCACCTCGGTATGCATCAGTATCCTATAAAGAAATTCAGGTCTATTACCAGCGAATTACATATTATTGGTGTTTCGCCCTATAATGACGAACATATTTGGGGTTCTATCATAGGGAATCCGCGATTGACTAAGATAATCTATTATTATCATGGAGGAAGCAAGGCAACTTCTTGAATCAAGCTATCCCGACAAACGGATTGAATATATTCCTGATTCCATGATTTGGGGAGCATAATTAATTAGCCTGTTTCTGAAAAGAAACAGGCTTTTTCTATGCCCAACAGGAAGCAACATTTATGCCACACTACAACGAAGAACAAATCGCCGTGGTCTGCAAATGGACCAGGTTGCCTCATCCATGATGGTGGCGGGAATTACCCATGCGCTCCTATGACAGCCTTAAATGTGGTGCTGGTGGTTGTGAGGGAACGGCGATAAAACAGATTTCAATAAAAACTATATGCACCAATACCAATGCGTAATGTAGCCCGCTTCTACTGAGGCGGGCTTTTTCTATACTCGAAGGAGATGACGTTTATGCCGTACTACGATAAAGACCAAATTGCACAAGCCCGCGATATGGATTTGCTGACCTATTTGCAGCGATATGAACCGGATGAGCTCATTCATAACGACGGTGGAAGTTATCGGACACGATCCCATGACAGCCTCAAAATCTCCAACGGCCTGTGGTGCTGGTGGTCGCGCGGGATCGGTGGCAAAACCGCCTTGGACTATCTCACTCAGGTACGCGGCCTGGACTTCACCGAAGCCGTGGGGCGTATCCTGCGGGACACCCCAATTTCTTTCCCGGCACAGTCACGCTCCCCTCCGGCACGAGCAGCGCCGAAAGCCTTTGTCCTGCCGGAACGAAACGATAACAACCGCCGCGTATTCGCCTATCTGTGTTCACGCGGGATCGACCCGGAGATCATCAACCACTGCATCAAGCATGGCCAGCTCTATGAGGACCGTGAACACCACAACGCCGTATTCGTCGGTTTCGATGGCGATCAGCCCAGGTGTGCCTCCATGCGGAGCACGCTGTCGGATTCCACATTCCTGCGGGACGCGGAAGGCAGTGACAAGCGGTTCTCCTTCAGTTTCACAACTTCAAATAACAATGGCGCTCTCGTTGTAACAGAGGGCGCCATTGACCTTTTATCATACCTGACACTTGTAAAACGAAACCGCTATGACTGGCGCATGGTGAATGGCGTTTCTCTGACCGGCGTGTACAAACCGCGTGAGGATACCCCCACCGTGCCCGCGGCATTGGCGCAATACCTAAATGACCATTCTCAGATACGCCGCATTGCCCTCTGCCTGGACAATGATATGGCTGGACGCGAAGCCGCTCATGGCATCATTGCCGCTCTGCAGGAACTGGAGGTGACGTACCGCCCGCCAACCATCGGCAAGGATTACAACGATATGCTCTGCACGGCAATTGGAATCGTTCACAGAGTCAGAATAAGGGGTGACGTCGGACGTGAATGAAGCCATCTGTCTCGATACCTCGTATCCTGCGCGACGCGAAGCGTCGCTTTTGCAAGCATGGTGTTTGGCCGTCCACGGGCCGTCCAAACACACTTGTCAGGGGCAAGCCCCTGAAGCCCCATATAAAGCTGCTGTATTGGAGGTGAGTGATATTGAGAACACGCGGCATCAAAATAAGCGTCCGGCTTAATGGGCGAGAACATGAGCATCTGAAAAAGCAGTCGGAGAAATCCGGCTTGCCCATGGAAGTTCTAGTACGCTCCCTTATCATGGGAATCGACATAAAGCCCATCCCGGCCGACCAGCTTGGCGAGATCCGCCGCCAGCTTTCTTCCATTGGAAATAACATCAACCAGATCGCGCGCGTGGCCAATGGGACGGGGCATATTGACAAGGAGGACATTGACGCCATTAAGACCATGCAGACGCAGATATGGCGTCAGGTCAACGTCTTCTGACCTATGGCCGACACGAAAATCCTTTTTATCCGGGCGCGGCTGGACGACCGGGTATCCTATGTGACCAACGAGAAAAAGATCGCGCTGGATGGGACAATCGAGTATGCCGTCAATGTAAAAAAGACGGAGCGGCGGCTGTACGAGGCCGCCGTCAACTGTGATTCTCCAGAGACGGCCTACCGGGAGATGATGGCCACTAAGGAACGTTGGGGTAAAACAGGCGGTGTCCTCGGCTATCACATTATCCAGAGTTTTGAAGAAGGTGAAACAACGCCGGACGAAGCCCATGAGATCGGCGTTGAGCTTACCCGCCGTTTTTTCGGTGATCGTTTTGAATCGGTGATCGGCACGCACCTGAACACGGATAACCTCCATAATCACATTGTGATCAATTCCGTATCCTTCAAGGACGGCGGCAAATATCAATCTACGAAAGCTAACCTGAACCGCCTCCGGGAAGTGTCCGATACACTATGCCGGGAACACAACCTGTCGGTTATCCTAAGCCCGCAGGGGCACGGGATGAATTATGCCGAGTACATGGCACAGAAAACCGGCAAGCGCACCTGGCGGGACGCGATCCGCGAGGACGTGGACGATGCCATCGCTTGCTGCCGTGCGCCGAGCCAGTTTGCACCCACCATGCGGAAGCTCGGTTACGAGGTCAAGGAAAACGTAAAGTACATGGCCTTCCGGCCGTTTAAGAAAGAACGATTCGTCAGGCTCAAATCTCTCGGCGAGCAATACGAGTGGCGGAATATCCAGCGCCGCATTTTCGAGCAGAAAACCGTCAAGGTCCTGCCGGAGCCGCGACGCAGAGCGCCGTCTTGCAGCTACCGGCTGATGGGCACGCTGCCAAAAAGAAAGCTCACCGGCTACCGCGCCCTGTATTATCACTATCTATATAAGATGGGGATACTCCCCAAAAATCGGACATCCGCAGGGCGGGTGCCTTTTACTTTACGCGAGGAACTGTACAAGCTGGAGCAAATCAATGCCGAAACGAAGCTGCTTTGCGTACACCATATCAACACAGCGGAGCAGCTTTCGGCTTATCAGTCCTCTATTGAGGCTCGGATGAACACAGTCACAGCCGAGCGACAATCGCTCCGTAATCGTGCCCGTACCTGCCATGACAAAACGCAGGCGGCATCGCTCCGGGAACAGGCGGCGACCCTTACAGGTCAGCTCTCCCTGCTGCGACGGGAAGTGAAACTGTGTGAGGGCATCCGGGTACGTTCACAGGAAATACCGCAAAAGCTCAAACAGGCTAAACAGGAAGACCAGAAATACGAACAGGAGATGATGAAACATGAGCATGAACGCGGACGCAGCCGATCAGGTCGTTAGTATGTCATTGCAGGGCGTCAAGGTGATTGCGGAGATCACCGGCGAGGGCGCGAAAAATCTCGCCACCTACCTCTACGCGGTGCTCAAGGATCAGAAACGCACGCGCGGGAAAATCCGGCTGGAGGGCCTTCTGCGCAGCGGCAAGGAACTCAACGTCTTTGCCGTAAAAACGGAGGACCTGCCCAAGTTCAGCAAAGAGGCCAAGCGATACGGCGTCCTTTACTGCGCACTCCGTGACAAGAAGGACAAGGACGGGATGTGCGACATCATGGTGCGGGCCGACGACGCCGTTAAGATCAACCGCATCATGGAACGCTTCTCCCTCGCCACCGTGGACACCGCCACGATTAAAACGGAGATTAAAAAATCTCGCGCCGAAAAAGCCGAGCCCGTCAAAGATACACCCGCCGACAAGGATGTGGACGCTTTCCTCGACGAGCTCATGGGCGGTGGGCCGGAACAGCAGCCTAATCAGCCAAACCCTACGACGGCAGCTCCGGGAAAATCCGCTCAGTCAGAGCCTTCCTTGCAGAACAAAGAAGCAAAGACCAAAGTTGCTGAACGGCATTCCATAAGCGAGGAGCTGCGAACCATTAAAGCCGAGCAAAAGCAGAAGACTGTGGAGCCGGAGCCGGAGCGCCGGATAGAGGAAAACCCACGCGGCAGCACGCATACTGCACCTCAGAGCAAAGGACCGAAACGGTCTAAAAATAATACAAAAAAGGAGCGTTCATAATGGGAAACTTTGATGACATCTTCACCGCGCAGCCGCAGCGTAGCACTCAGTACACGCCCGATGAAGCCTTTAACAAGGAAGAATGGGCCGCGTCAAAACAGGCCGAACGGGGCGAGGTCTATGAGATGATGGATGCCGCCACCACGAGCGTTATGTCAAACAGTGAGGATTTTCGCCGTTATCTCGATACGCTCAGCAAATTTGACCGATACAGCGCCGGCAATATCCTTCTTATTCTCACGCAGATGCCCGAGGCTATGCAGCTCCGGGACTTCGACGGCTGGAAGGAAAAGAATGCAAATATCAAAAAGAATGAAAAAGGAATCAGGATTCTGGAACCGGGTGACGAGTATACCCGCGAGGACGGCTCCACCGGCGTCAGCTACAATGTTAAAAAGGTCTTTGACATTTCACAGACCACAGCAAGGCGCGAACAGCAGCGGGAACGCCCCGACGCCCGCCAGATTATCCGCGCGCTGATGCAGGCGTCGCCCGTTACCGTCAATATTACTGAGGATCTGCCGTCAGACGTTGGCGCTCATTATGATTCCAAAAATGGCGTAATCAACATCCGCAGGGGCATGAGCGCGCAGGATATTATCCGCACTCTTTCACAGGAGATTGCCCATGCGGAAATGGA
>JASDTK010000286.1:0-1404 GCA_041891555.1 Oscillospiraceae bacterium | reverse complement strand
GGCCAGGACGGAAAGTATGATCGGGGTGACGCGGCGTTCACTGCATATTGCGTTTCCTATGTCTTCTGCAAAAAGGAAGGTTTCGATGTCAGCCGGTTCAGCTTCGACCGGATGCCGGAAAGCTTTGCCGGCATGGAACCGCAGGCCGGGCGCAATGAACTGACGCGCGTCAGAAATGTCTCTTCCGATATTCTGGAAAATATGAACGCCAAGCTTGAGCAGCAGCGGGATAAGGCCAGCCGTCAGCCGGAAAGGTAAGGTAACCATGCAGCAAGAGGAAAAAAGGGTGCTCACTATGGATAAGTACGAGTACGGCATCCTCATCCACGCCCTCAACGATATGCGGACCGATCTGATTGAAGAAGAACGACCTACCGATGCCGTGGATGAGCTGCTTCTGAAAACCATCGACGCACCCAAAAAGAAACGAGGCAAAGGCGACGATGAGACAAGATAGGTTTTCCAAAACAAACCTGTTCCTCTATGCCCTCGGCCTGATTCCGGTCACCTGGGCGGCGTTGCTGTTGGCACCGCATCTGCACGGCGGCCTGCCGGAAATACTGAAAAACATATCGGCGGCAATGTATGACCCGCTGCATATAGTCTGGTGTGAGGACAGCCTGAAAACTGTCCTCATTTTTATTGCCGCCTACGCCATGGGCATCATCATCTGGCTGTCCACCGCCCGCAATTACCGCCGCCGGGAGGAGCATGGCTCCGCCCGGTGGGGCAATGCGGAAGCAGTCTGCCGCAGATACCGGGCCGCAGAGCCCACCGCCAACAAGCTCCTGACGCAGAATGTCCGCATCGGACTTGACGGCAGGAAGCACAAGCGCAACATCAACGTCATGGTGGTAGGCGGCTCAGGTTCAGGAAAAACGAGGTTCTATGCAAAACCAAATGTCATGCAGGCCAACACTTCCTTTGTGGTGCTCGACCCAAAGGGCGAAATTCTCCGGGATACCGGCCATCTGCTGGAAGCCGAAGGCTACGAGATCCACGTGCTCGATCTGATCAACATGGAACTGTCACATTGCTATAACCCTTTTGAGTACATCGCGTCCGATAAGGACATCCCCATTCTTGTGACTAACTTTTTTAAGAATACGACCCCGAAGGGAACGCAGACCAACGACCCCTTTTGGGACAACTCGGCCATGATGCTGCTGGAGGCGCTGATGTTCCTCTTGTGGTACGAAGCGCCGAAAGAGGAACAGAACTTTGAAATGGTGATGGAGCTCATCGACGCGATGGAGGTCAGCGAGGAGGATGAAAATTTCGTCAGTCCCCTCGATACTCTTTTCCAGCGCATTGAAGCGGCAACTCCCTCGCATATTGCGGTGAGCTACTACAACAAAGTTACCAAGGGCGCGGCCAAAACCGTTAAGAGCATCATCATAACCC
>JASDTK010000285.1:8096-10403 GCA_041891555.1 Oscillospiraceae bacterium | reverse complement strand
ATTCCAGCGTCAGCCAGAAAAATGCGTCCACCTTGCTGTAGGCCGACATTCCCGCTATCGCATCCGTTCCGAACCCGTCTATATTGGTCTGGATAAGGATGTTGGAGATGGAGTACAGCACCTGCTGCATTCCTTCTGGAACGCCGATACTCAGCATTCGTATTAGCGTGTCTTTGTGTATTGTGATTTTCCTAAAGTAAAGCCTATGCTCGTTCGGCAGGCGGCAGAGAGCTCGGATTATCAACACTGTACTAAGTCCTTCAGAAAATACCGTGGCAACCGCCGCGCCCACAACCCCCCAGTTTGCCCAGCGTATCAGTATATAATCAAGCGCGATATTGGTAAGACAGCCGGTAACAAGGTAATAGAACGGCCGTTTTGAATCACCCAGCGCTCTGAGCGCCGATGAGCCCATGTTATATATCGTAATAAACAGTGTTCCGCTGAAGTAAATTCTCAGGTATGCATTCGCCATTTCGTAGACGTCGCCCTCGACATCCATACTTCTAAGCAGCAGCGGAGAAAAAATAAGCCCCGCAGCAGTAATTATTACGCCGCATATAAGGGCAACCGCCATTGCCGTATGTATCGCCCTTCCGGCCTTTTTTTCGTTCTGGGCTCCGAAATACTGAGCAATTATAACCGAAGATCCCGCGGCAAGCTCCACAAAAACGCCCACCAGCAGATTAACTATCTGTGACGTCGGACCGCCGACCGCCGCCAGCGCCGCCTTGCCGACAAAGCGGCCGACAAACATCGCGTCCGCTGCGTTATACAGCTGCTGGAAAAAGGAACCGAGCCAGATCGGGATAACAAACAGTATGAGCTGTTTTGCGATGCTTTTTCCACTCGTCAAGTTATTTACATTCGTTTGAAATCCCTCCTTTGGATAAATTCCGATTTTTGTCTCTGCAGTATAGATTTTTTAATTATACTCTGTGCGTCCCTCAAAGACAAGAGCTAAAGGGCACTTACTTTCCTTTTCAGTTTATATCATTCTTGGTTAATGGTTACAAATTCACTGTGCTGTTTTTGTCTGCACAAACAAAAGCACAAGTTGTTTCGTTAATCTTTCATAAGCTATTGACAGGGAAGCAGCTCGGTGCTAACATATGATTATACATTCATATGAAAGGTTGCTCATACGTTATGGCGGAATTGATACATGAATATGAGATTTGCGAAATAAAAGACAAACATACTCACGACACTCTTGTTCGGGATATAAGGACTAAGCTTCCTCACGACGAGGAGTTGTTTAATCTGGCGGACCTATTCAAAATTTTTGGAGACACTACGAGAATCAAGATACTCTACGCTCTTTTTGAGTCTGAGCTCTGCGTCTGCGCGATTTCCGAGCTTCTCGGAATGACGCAGTCGGCGACATCTCACCAGCTAAGGGTGCTTAAGGATTCGCATCTGGTCGGTTATCGCCGTGAGGGAAAGACCATTTTTTATTTCCTTGCCGACGACCATGTCCGTTCGATTATTGACCAGGGCTTTGAACATGTAACGGAGGAGTAACTCAAGCCCGATACGAATTGACTCGCCTATCACTCAGGAAGGAAAATGACGGGAAATGAATAAGGAACAAAGAGAAACGCTTATTAAGATATTGATTTCGGCGGCGCTGTTTATTGCGGCGTTTTTGGTATCGTCAAACGGCACTGTCAAAACCGCTCTGTTTATCGCCGCATACCTCGCGGCGGGCTATGAGGTGCTCTGGAGCGCAGCCCGAAACATCCTGCACGGAGAGGTCTTTGACGAAAACTTTTTGATGGCGGTTGCATCCATCGGCGCTATATGCATAGGAGAATACCCCGAGGCGGTCGCCGTCATGCTGTTTTACGCGGTCGGTGAGCTGTTTGAGGATTTCGCAACCGACAAAAGCAGAGCGTCGATAGAGGCTCTCATGGACGTCAGACCCGACTACGCCGTTGTTCTGAGGGACGGTGAGGAGAAGAGAGTCTCCCCGGAGGAAGTCCTGATTGGTGAAACAATTATTGTTAAGCCCTCTGAGAAAATACCTCTTGACGGTGTCATTAAAGAGGGTAGTACCGCTGTAAACACAGCGGCGCTCACAGGCGAGGCGCTCCCTTCCGATAAGGCGGTCGGCGACCTTGTCACCAGCGGAACGATTAACCTCAGCTCCGTGATTAAGGTCGAAGTCAAGAACACCTACGCTGAAAGCACGGTTTCAAAAATCCTCGACCTAGTTTCGAACGCCTCCGAAAAGAAAACAAAAACAGAGAACTTTATTACACGCTTTGCGCGCTATTATACTCCCTGTGTAGTTATCGGCGCATT
>JASDTK010000285.1:0-8086 GCA_041891555.1 Oscillospiraceae bacterium | reverse complement strand
TGCTCCCCCTCTTCTGCTTGGAGGCGATTGGAGCGGCTGGATAAGGAAAGGACTGATTTTTCTTGTAATCTCCTGCCCGTGCGCATTGGTAATCTCCGTCCCGCTCGCATTTTTCGGCGGTATAGGCGGAGCCTCCCGCAAGGGTGTCCTCATAAAGGGCTCGAACTACATAGAAGCTCTGTCCAGAGTTGAAACCGTGGCCTTCGATAAAACAGGGACACTGACAAAAGGCAGCTTTTCCGTGACCGCGATACATCCCGAGAGCGTTTCTGAAGCAGAGCTTCTGGACATTGCGGCGGCGGCAGAGAGCTTTTCGCACCATCCGATTGCGGAGTCCATCGTTGCCGCCCACGGAAAGCACATTGACAAAGCCCGCTTTGGTGAAGTAACCGAGCTTGCGGGGCTCGGCGTCAGAGCTGTGATTGACGGAAAAACCGTATATGTCGGCAACAGCGCTCTGATGGAAACAGCGGGCGCACCCTATAATGAATGTGAAGTTCCGGGTACTGTCGTTCACATCGCCGTAGAAAGCGAGTACATGGGGCATATCGTCATCACCGACGAGCTTAAGCCGGACGCAAAACGCGCCGTTTCCCTGCTTTCGGCAAACGGAGTCAAGCGAATCGTAATGCTGACGGGTGATATGAAGAAGGTCGGCGAAGCTGTGGCCCGGGAACTCAGGATAAGCGAGGCTTACTCTGAGCTTCTGCCGGATGGTAAGGTAGCGGCGCTCGAGCGGCTGCTTTCCGAAAAAAACGAAAAGTCGACCCTCGCCTTCGTGGGCGACGGAATTAATGACGCGCCCGTTCTGACAAGAGCCGACGTCGGCATCGCGATGGGCGCTCTGGGAAGCGACGCCGCAATTGAAGCTGCCGACGTTGTATTAATGGACGACAAACCTTCTAAAATTGCTTACGCAGTGAAAATTTCAAAGAAAACAATGCTTATCGCGCGGGAGAACATAGTACTTTCACTGGCAGTCAAGGCCGCTATTCTTCTTCTCGACGTGTTTGGGTTCGTCGGCATCTGGGCCGCCGTTTTTGCGGATGTGGGCGTCATGATGCTTGCCGTTCTGAATTCGATGCGCACGCTGGCGGTCAAAGAGGAACAAAACAAAATTGTTTAAGCTTTGGTAATTATAAGCGGAGCAGGATTCCGGTTCGGTATCCTGCTCCGCTTAGCTGTTCAGTTACAAGAATCAAATCAGAAAACCTTCTTAATCAAATCTGTATAGGATTCTCCGCCGCTGCAGACAGGATAAGCGGAGGTATCCCATTCATATTTATCCTTCATTTGCTCATCGCTCTGCATAAAGGAGTGCGCAGCGCCCACGGAATAATAGGCTGTGGAATCAACGTGGTAATAGCTTCCGCCAAGCTTTATAATGTTCCAGGAGTGATCCTCACCGTTCTTTTTGCCATCCACCACAGTGCATTCAATGTCCGCACTGTAGCAAAGAGCGCTGAAGGCCGCCGCCATACCCTTGCTGTCCGCGTAGCCCTCGACAAGAGCGCCGTAGGCAGTTGAGCCGAGTCCGGAGTCAAGCTCAGTCTTATTGCTTCTCAGCTCTCCCGTCGGGTCATAGGTACAGCTCTTGGCAAGCTGCTGGTAGAGGTTGAGGGCATAGGTCACCTCTTTGTCGCTTGACGCATCAGCCGCTGTTTTTTGCATTTTCTCAGTAAGCGCGGATTTCATTTTCTGGAGCTCCGATAGCTTCCAGCCGTACTCAAGCTCTATTTCTATTATTCGCTGAATTCCCGTTTCCGGGTGCATAGTGACCTTCACGTTCGGCGGAACAACACAGCTCGCGGGATTATCATCATATTCCGCATTTATATCGGAAATAATCTCGTCCGCGGTTATCGTCGAACTCGTAATCCGCAGGGCGATATATGAATCCATGTTGTCCAGCACGGGAACAAGCGTATCAATAAGCTCGGTGCGGCCCGTAATGTACTTGATGGCGTCAATCTCGCTCTGAGTGCGTTTATATGTTATGTAAACCACAGCCTCGTAGTAGGTCACAATACGGCTTAGGTAATAGTACGTGTAGTTGACCGAAAAGCTCGCAAGGGCACTTTCCGTTTTGACCTCAAGGAGCGCCTGAGCAAGGTCTGACTTAATAGTACCTTCATAATCCGTGAATCTGAGCCTGCCCTGCGTTTTATGGTCGTTTACCAGAGATATTATCGAATCTTTTAACTCGGTGTAGTCAGATATGTGCAGGACATCGCTGTTTGAGGCGTTTTGCGCGTTGTCCTGATAATTTGTGACGGAGAGATACTCCTTCTGGAACAGGCCGGTACAGCCCGAAAGCGCAGCGAGCAAAGAAAGCGAAATAAGCGCCGATATTATTCTTTTTTTCATGCTTTCCATCCCTCCCGCGTGTTGTGAACCGTGTCGGCGTGGCATTATTTGTCTATAGTAAGGTCACCGAAGCCCTCACCGAAAACATCACGCGTATCGGTGACGATTACGAAGGCTCTTTTGTCTATATTTTTTACAATTTTTTTAATTTCAACTATCTGCTGTCTCTTAACGACGCAGAGCAAGATCTGCTTTTCCTGTCCCGAATATGCGCCCTTGCCCTGAAGCACAGTCACGCCTCTGTTCAGTTTTTTAACTATCTCGCTTTGTATCTCGTTGCTGTATTCAGAGATTATGTGGCAGAGCTTGGACTGTGACGAGCCGTAAAGCACAAGGTCTATGACACGCGCCGCGATATATACGGCGATGACTGTATACATTGCCTTGTCGTATTTCTGAAAAATAACGGCATAAACCGCGATTATTACGGCGTCTAGCACGAGTATCATCGTTCCGAAATTGACATACGGATATTTTTCACGAATTATCTTTGCCAGAATATCGGTTCCACCGGTGGTCGAGCCCGTCGAATAAACGATGCCCAGGCCAAGGCCCGTAATAATTCCGCCGTAGATAGCGTCGAGGAAGGGTTCCTTAGTCATCGTGAACTGGACGAGTGACAAAAGGTCGATAAACATGGAGCAGGCAAAGGTTCCGAGAAGCGATCCCGCAACAAATCTCCATCCGTAATTTTTGAACGCTATCGCAAAAAGCGGTATGTTCATAATAAACATCATAACGCCTATGGGCCATCCGGTGAGGTAGTTAATCATCATCGAAATGCCTGTGACACCGCCGGAAAGAAGGGTTGCGGGATGATAGAACCACTGTATGCCGACAGCAAAAACAGCGGAGCCGAGCAGTATTTTAAAAATTTTCAGCGTTGTCTGAAGCAATGATTCGGATTTTTTTTTCAAGGCATTGCACCTCTCCTGAAAGTCAATCGTCCATAAAACTCAATTGTTTTTCTTCTCTGTCATCTTCGCGCAGAATTGCTCCTGCGACAGGTATCGTCCTTGCCCTGTAACGCGCGGTGTTTTTAATTTGGCTTTTCTCCGCGAACATGACCCTATCCACCTTGAATTTAGTCTTCAAATTCATCACCGAAACACCGATTGTCGTGCGGGAGGTCTTAGGCGCGAGCAAAGCGGTCGAAAAGACCATCGCACGTCCCTCAGTCGAAAATACCGCGATTTCTTTGTCCTCCGCTATCGGCAGAATGGCAGCGACAGGGCTCTTGTCGGAATACGCGCCCGTAAGACGCTTTCTGTTTGTTTTTGTTGCGTAGGCGGAGAGCTCCAGCCGCGCGACCTTGCCGTTTTCGAAAAACAGCAGGATATGTCCGCTGTAATCGCCCGGGTTAATCATGCGGAGCACAGTTTCGCCCTCGTCCATCTCGAGACGCGTCGGCAGATAGACGCCCAGAACGGACGCCTTTGAATCCTCAAAGTCCGAAACACGCACCTTGTAGACCTGCTGCTTATCAGTAAAAATAAGAAGCTCGTCCTTGTTTGCGGCCTCAAATTCCTGATAGGGGCCGTCATTCTCCTTATATTTCTGCTCGCCGCCCATGCGCAGAGAAAGCGGCGTTATTTTCTTGAAATAGCCCTCACGTGATAAAAACAGCGTTACGGAATAGTCCTCAATTTCGCTGTCCGTATCAGGCTCCTCGACCTCGTGGGAATACACGACAGTTGTCTTACGCGGCGAGGGATATTTCTTGATAATCTCGTTAAGCTCATCGATAATGATCTTTTTTACTCTGCGCGGAGAGCTGAGAATGTCCTCAAGATCGGCAATGTCCTTCTCGAGCTGAGCGGTCTCCTCGACGCGCTTTATGATATATTCCTTGTTGATGTTGCGGAGCTTGATTTCAGCCACGAACTCCGCCTGTATACGGTCAATGCCGAAGCCTATCATAAGGTTCGGAACGACCTCCGCCTCGAGCTCGGTATTGCGGATTATCGCAATTGCCTTGTCGATATCGAGCAGTATCTTTTTCAGACCATTCAGTAAATGCAGCTTGTCGCGCTTTTTATCAAGGTCGAAATACACCCTGCGGCGCACGCACTCCGTTCTCCAGGCCGTCCACTCGTCGAGTATCTCGCGCACGCCCATAACCCGCGGATTGCCCGCAATAAGGATATTGAAGTTGCAGGAAAAGCTGTCGCAGAGCGGTGTCATGCGCATTAGCTTCTGCATGAGCTTATCAGGATCGACACCGCGCTTGAGATCGATGGCGAGCTTAAGTCCGCCGAGATCTGTCTCGTCGCGCATATCGTTCATCTCTTTTATCTTGCCCAGCTTTACGAGCTCCGCGACCTTGTCCATTATGGCTTCAACAGTCGTGGTATAGGGTATCTCGTAAATCTCGATGATGTTCTCATCCTTCAGATAGCGCCACTTTGCGCGCACCTTGAAGCCCCCGCGGCCTGTGCGGTAAATCTCCTCCATTTCAGAACGGTCATAGATGATTTCGCCGCCCGTCGGAAAATCGGGCGCTGAAAGCGTCTGCATTATATCGCAGCTCGAATCCTTTAAGTAGTTTATGGCGGTTTCGCAGACTTCATTCAAATTAAAGCCGCAAATCTGGCTTGCCATGCCGACGGCGATGCCCATATTCGCGGAAACAAGCACATTCGGGTAAGTCGTGGGAAGAAGCGTCGGCTCCTTCGTGCTGCCGTCATAGTTATCCGCAAAGTCCACAGTGTCCTTGTCGATATCGCGGAAGAGCTCCGAGCAGATCTCCGACAGTTTCGCCTCCGTATAGCGGGACGCCGCGTAGGACATATCGCGCGAATAGGTCTTGCCGAAGTTTCCCTTACTGTCCACAAATGGAGTGAGCAGCGCCTCGCAGCCCTTGGAAAGGCGCACCATTGTCTCATAAATCGCGGCGTCGCCGTGAGGATTCAGGCGCATGGTCTGTCCCACGATGTTCGCACTTTTTGTGCGTGCGCCGGTCAGCAGGTTCATCTTGTACATTGTATAAAGGAGCTTCCTGTGAGAGGGCTTAAAGCCGTCGATTTCAGGAATTGCGCGCGAAACAATAACGCTCATCGCGTAGGGCATATAGTTCACTTCAAGCGTTTCCGTGATGGGCTGCTCAAGCACCTCCGCGCGAAGTCCTTCGACCGCAGGATTCACCGAGGCGTTTTTATTTTCCGGCTGTTTTTTCTTTGCCATAGGCTAAATCCCTTTCTTCACGAAATATCCGCCAGATCAATGTATTTGTAGCCGTTTTCCGCTATATGCGCCTTGCGCCCTGCAAGATTATCGCCGAGCAAAAGGTCAAACTGCTCCGAGGTAAGCTCGGCGTTCTCCGGCATCACCCGAATAAGTCTACGTGTTTCGGGGTTCATGGTGGTCAGCCACATCATTTCGGGGTCGTTCTCGCCGAGTCCCTTTGAGCGGTTGATAGTACACTTTTTCCCGTCCAGCTTTTCCATTATCTCGGCCTTGTCGCGGTCGGAATAAGCGAAATAGGTCTTATCCTTTGTCTCGATTTCATACAGCGGAGTCTCCGCGATATAGACAAAACCGTCCTTAATGAGCGTCGGCATCAGCCTGTAGATCATCGTGAGAATAAGCGTTCTTATCTGGAAGCCATCCACGTCCGCATCGGTGCAGATAATAATTTTGTTCCAGCGCAGGCCGTCCGGGTCGAAGGTTGAGAGATCTTTGCCGCGCCCCTTTTCAACCTCGACCCCGCAGCCCAGAACCTTGATGAGGTCGGTTATGATTTCACTTTTGAATATCTTTCCGTAATCCGCCTTGAGGCAGTTCAAAATCTTGCCGCGCACGGGCATGATGCCCTGAAACTCCGCATCGCGCGAGAGCTTGCACGCGCCCAGAGCGGAATCGCCCTCTACAATATATATCTCGCGCCTGTCCACGTCCTTTGAGCGGCAGTCGACAAATTTCTGGACCCTATTCGAGATGTCCACGGAGCCTGAGAGCTTCTTTTTGATATTTAAACGGGCTTTCTCCGCCTGCTCGCGGCTGCGCTTGTTTATCAGCACCTGCTCGGCGATTCTGTCCGCCTCCTGCTTGTGCTCTATGAAATAGACCTCCAGCTGCTGACGGAAAAAGTCTGTCATCGCGTCCTGAATGAACTTGTTGTTAATGGCCTTTTTCGTCTGGTTTTCATAGGAGGTCTGGGTTGAAAAGCAGTTAGTTACAAGTATGAGGCAGTCCGAAATATCCTGAAAGCTTATTTTGCTCTCGGTCTTCTGATATTTGCCGATTTTTTTGATATAAGCGTCAACGGCGTAGGTGAAGGCGCTCTTCGTTGCTTTTTCCGGAGCGCCGCCGTATTCGAGCCAGGAGGAGTTGTGGTAGTATTCGATGGAATTTACCTTGTTCGAAAAGCAGAAAGCCGCTGTAAGCTTAACCTTGTATTCAGGCTTGTCCTCACGGTCGCGCCCTCTCCGCTCAGTTTCGATGAATACGGGAACAGACAGCGTTTCCTCGTCCGCAATTTCATTGACGTAATCGAGGATGCCGTTTTCGTATTTGAATTCCTCTGTTTCGAATTTACCGTTATCGCCCTGCCAGCGAAAGCGGAAAAGCACTCCCGCGTTCACGACGGCCTGACGGCGCAGAGTCTCGGTAAAGTATTCGCGAGGCACATTGATATCTGTGAAAACTGCTAGGTCCGGTCTCCAGCGGAAAAGCGAGCCGGTTTTTTTGCGGTCCGCAGGTTCTTTTTTCAGACCGCCGATGTTTTCACCTTTTTCAAAGTGCAGAGTGTATTTTTGTCCGTCGCGATAGACGACAGCGTCAAAAAACTCGCTGGCGTATTGCGTCGCGCAGGAGCCGAGGCCGTTCAGCCCCAGCGAATATTCGTAGTTTTCGCCCTCGTCGTTTGCATACTTGCCTCCGGCATATAGCTCACAGAACACGAGCTCCCAGTTAAACCTACTTTCCTTCTCGTTCCAGTCAACCGGGCAGCCTCGCCCGAAATCCTCCACCTCGATGGACTTGTCATTGTACCGTGTTACTGTTATAATGTCACCGTGTCCCTCACGGGCTTCGTCGATAGCGTTTGACAGAATTTCAAAAACCGCGTGCTGGCAGCCCTCAAGTCCGTCCGAGCCGAAAATGACAGCCGGACGCTTGCGGACTCTGTCCGCTCCCTTGAGCTGCGATATGCTGGTATTGCCGTATTCCGCCGTTGTGGTTTTCTTCATAGAACCTCCGTGAGTATTATAGAAATCACAATATCTTGTGCAAAAAACTGTTCTCTCCAACTTATTTAGTATATCCTATATAACCCAAAAATGCAAGCAGTTCAAAAAGGTCAAATGCCGGGACTTTCTCCCGTTTTTCGGTTAATTTTCGTCCGAATCGGTGATAATAATTCAAAGCTCAGAAATGTGCAGAGATTAATCATCCGTTCCGCTCCCGGCGCATAGATATGAAGGAGGCAGGCCTTTCCTTGCCGCCAAAGTCGCGCGCCCGCTCCGGAACCCAGGTCGGGAGGAAAACATGCCTAAAAACAAACGGTCCGAAAAGGTACGCAGAGCGGAGCTCAGCCGTTATGCCTGTGAGATCGGTACCATACGCGAAAGCCTCAGCGAAGCCTATTCACAATTCAACAACACTTCGGATCCTGACGCTCTTGACGCCTGCATCTTCGAGATCAGTGCGCTCCGGTCGCGTTACAACACGGCGCTCAAGCACTACCGCGACAAGTTCTATTGAGCGCACACTACATAGC